>JAKJEG010000019.1 GCA_022705545.1 Patescibacteria group bacterium
TGGCCTCAGAATGACAGGGAGAACAATGACATTGACGATAACAATAACAATGACAAGATTTAAGATTTAAGATGTAGATTTGAGATTTTATTTTTGAGATTTGAGATATCTATGAGATCCTTCGCTTTGCTCAGGATGACAGAAAAGGAGTGTCATTGCGAGCGAAGCGAAGCAATCTCTACCGAAGGTAGGTACCAAGAATAAATTTTCAATCATCAATCATCAATATTTAAATAATTACAAAATGAATGACGAAATAACTCATATTGGAATTACTAATTTTCGGGGAGAGAATAAAAAATTTGGAATTAAAACTGATGATCGGAGGCGGCACATTTATATTATTGGTAAAGCCGGAGTGGGAAAAAGTACGATGTTAGAAAATATGGCTATTGAGGATATTGATAAGAATCGGGGAGTTGGTTTGATTGATCCCCATGGTGAGTTAGTGGAAAGAATCCTTCATTTTATTCCGAAAAATCGAATTCAGGATGTTATTTACTTTAATCCGGTTGATTTAGAATGGCCGATTGCTTTCAATGTTATTGAAGAAGTGCCAATGGAAATGAGGCATTTAGTAGTTTCCGGTTTAATGGAAGTTTTTAAAAAAATTTGGCCGGATGTTTGGTCAGCCAGAATGGAATATATATTATCCAATACTTTACTGGCTCTTTTAGAGTATCCCGGCTCAACTTTACTGGGGGTTAATAGAATGCTTTCTGATGCTGATTTTCGTCGGGCAGTGATTAATCGGGTAACTGATCCAGTCGTTAAATCATTTTGGGAGAAAGAATTTGCTCGTTATCATGATCGATTTGCTGTTGAAGCCATTGCTCCTATTCAAAACAAAGTTGGTCAGTTTATTTCTAACCCTTTAATCAGAAATATTATCGGCCAGAAAACCTCAAAGATTGATATGCGAGAAATTATGGATGATGGAAAAATTTTATTAGCGAATCTTTCCAAAGGTCTTATTGGGGAAACTAATTCAACCTTGTTGGGGGCTTTATTGGTTACTAAACTTCAGTTGGCAGCAATGAGTCGGGTTGAGATAGAAGAAGAAAAAAGACGAGATTTTTTTCTCTATATTGATGAGTTTCAAAATTTTTCCACTGATTCTTTTGCCACAATTTTTGCTGAAGCTAGAAAATATCGTTTAGATTTGACTTTAGCCCATCAGTACATTAATCAACTTAATGATAAAGTAAAAGATTCTATTTTCGGTAATATTGGAACTTTAATTAGTTTTCGGGTTGGGCCAGAGGATGCTGAATTTTTGGAAAAATATTTTTCTCCAGATTTTACTAAAGAAGATTTAATTAATTTATCAAATTATAATTTTTATATTAAATTAATGGTTGATGGTGTTTTAACTAAAGGTTTTTCCGGTATTAATCTTCCTCCGCCACCTTTGCCGTCGGAATCTTATGTTCAGGAAATTATTGATTATTCTCGACAGCAGTACGCTAGCCCAAGAGAAGAAATTGAACAGGAAATTGCCCATTGGCATTATCGAGATTATGGAGAATTTTTTGACAAAGAAAAAAAGAAAGATTTTTTTAAAAAACCAGAAATTAGAGAAGGATGGGAAGCAGTTTGCAGCCGATGCGGTAAAAAGATTATTGTTCCTTTTCGTCCTTCTAAAAGAAGACCTGTTTATTGTCAGGATTGTTTTCGTTTAGAGAAAAACAAAGAGCAGGAAGTTCCGCGAAAGGAAGTTCAAGAAAGAATTAGCTTGGAGGAATTAAAGAAAATAGAGCCGGAAGAGGTGGGAAAAAAGACAGTTGAGATGAAGGAAGAAATTACTCAAAATCAAGAGATAAAAACTGAAAAAACAAATCCTTCTTCTCCTCAGGAAGAAAAAGTCAGGGAGACTTTAAAAAAAATTTTGGGTGATAATAAATGAACTTTAGTTTTAAAAAAATAAAAAAAAGTTTTCTGGATGCTTATTCAGGTTTAAAAATAGCCGGTCGCGGTCAAAATTTTTGTTTAATGATGATTATTGCTTTTGGGGTTATTTTCCTCGGTTTTTATTTTGGGATTCAATATTATGAATGGTTGATTATTATTCTTGCTATTGGGTTGGTTTTAATTTTAGAAATGATTAATACAGTACTGGAGAGAACTTTAGATATTTTAGAGCCAAATTATTCTAAAAAAATCAAAATTATTAAAGATTTAATGGCAGGAATAGTGTTAATTGCGTGTATTTTAGCAGTAGTTTTAGGCCTTTTAATTTTTGCTCAATATTTTTAAAAAATGATTTCTCCTGTTGATGAAATTAAAAATAAATTGGATATCGTTGAGGTTATCGGCCAATATGTTAAATTAGACAAATCTGGCGCTAATTATCGGGCGCTGTGCCCCTTTCATAAAGAAAAAACGCCTTCTTTTTTTGTTTCTCCTTCAAGGCAAATTTGGCATTGTTTTGGCGCTTGCAATGAAGGAGGGGATATTTTTAAATTTATAATGAAAATAGAAAATGTTGATTTTAAGGAGGCAGTGAGGATTTTGGCAGAAAAAGCCGGAGTAAAATTAACCTTTGAGAAACCAGAGGTTCGATCTTTAAAACAAAGATTGCTATCAATTAATAAACTAGCGGCTTATTTTTTTCAGGTTCAATTACAAAATAACAAGGAAGCGCTGGAATATTTAAAAAAACGGGGATTGAAAAAAGAAACAATCGAAGAATTTCAATTAGGTTTTGCTCCAGACCAATGGCGTTCTTTAACTGAATTTTTGTTTAAAAAAGGTTATTCTTTAAAAGAATTGTTATTAAGCGGTTTAATTCTTTCCAAAAAAGAAGTCCCAGCCGTTAATAATTCGCAATTTTATAAAGAAGCGAAAATTAATGATTTTTATGATCGTTTTCGTTCGAGAATAATGTTTCCGATTGAAAATAGTAGAGGAGAAATTATTGGTTTTACAGGCCGAATATTTCAAGGGTCGCCCCTGAAAACTATTAAAGATGTTGAAAAAGTAGGGAAATATGTCAATAGTCCCCAGACTTTAATTTTTGACAAAAGTAAAATTTTATATGGTTTTTCTCAGAGCAAAGAATTCATTCTGAAAAATCAGGAGGCTTTTATTGTTGAAGGGCAAATGGATTTTTTGATGGCTTATCAAGAAGGAATTAAAAACATAGTGGCTACTTCTGGCACCAGTTTAACTCCTTATCATCTTAATTTTCTTAAAAAATATGCTTCAACACTGGTTTTAGGCTTTGATATGGATGAAGCCGGTCAAAAAGCCATTGAAAAGGTAATTGAGATGGCTTTTAAAAATAACTTTCAGTTAAAAGTTTTAGATTTAGGTCAAGAAAAAGATTTAGCCGATTTTCTTTTAAGAGAAAAAGATTATCAAAAAGTGCTTTCTCGGGTTGAAGGAATAATGGATTTTTATTTTCAACGGGCAAAATCGATGGGCGATAATCAGACCTTGGAGGGTAAAAAAAGAATTGCCAGTTATTTTTTATTTAAAATTAAAAAACTTCCCAATGCTTTGGATCGCGCTCATTGGTTAGAGGCATTAGCTGATTATTTAAATCTTTCTTCTCGAATTTTAGAGGATGAGTTAAAAAAAATAGAAAAATTACCAGAAACAGAATTTCAAGGCGCGAAAGACGAGAATGAAACAATTATTTTAGAAGAAGAAGTTAATCGTTCTCGCCGGGATATTTTATCAGAAAGAATTTTATCCTTATTTCTTAATCAATCTTCAAAAATAGAAGAATTGAAAAAATATAAAGAATATTTTTCCAAAGAATATTTACCAATTATTGATATTTTTGAATCAGTTTCTTCAAAAGAAGATTTATCATCGGAAAATTTAAAGAAAATGAATGTTAAAGAGGAAATAATTGATACGATTAACCGTTTATTTTTACGAGCAGATTACGAAAACGAAATTTTAAAAAATTTTAAAATAGACTGGAGGCAGGAATTAACTAATAATTTAAAGGAGTTAAAAAAAGAAACCTTAAAAGAAAAGCTGGCTTTAATAGAAATAGAAATCAAAAAAGCTGAGCAGGAAAAAGATGAAAAGAAATTAAAAGATTTATTGAAAGATTTTAATCAATTGACTAAAGAATTAGTTGCAGTTAATAAGGATTAATCAATATTTGGACATCGCCAGTCGTTAGTTTCTAACGACTGGCGATGTCATTAATTGAGATTAAAAAGGAATCTCCCTTCGGGAGGGATTGCCACGGTCTTTGGCCTCAGAATGACAGGGAGAACAATGACATTGACGATAACAATAACAATGACAAGATTTAAGATTTAAGATGTAGATTTGAGATTTTATTTTTGAGATTTGAGATATCTATGAGATCCTTCGCTTCGCTCAGGATGACAGAAAAAGAATCTATCGAGATTGAACCTCAATAAATTTTCTCGTTTGCTAAAATTGAATTTTTATTGTAAAATAGCCGTAATGAGATTATCAGAATCAAAAATCAAAACTAAAAAAAGAATAGAAATTGAGGAAGAATCTAAAGGATTAGCTTATTTGTTAAGAGCGAATTTTATTGAAAAACTCACTAGCGGAGTTTATAATTACTTGCCTTTTGGTTTAAGGGTAATCAGAAAAATTGAAAAAATTGTCCGGGAAGAAATGGAAAGAATTGGCGGTCAAGAGATTTTAATGGCGGCTTTGCATCCAAAGTCCTTATGGGAGCAAACTAATCGTTGGGAGGCATTTGATGCTTTATTTAAAGTTCAATCTCGCTATGGCCAATGGTATGGTTTAGGGCCAACTCATGAGGAAGTAGTTACTCCCTTAGCTAAAAATTTTATTTTTTCTTATCGGGATTTGCCTCTTTATTTATATCAGATTCAAACTAAGTTTAGAGATGAACCGCGACCGAAAGGAGGATTAATGCGGACAAAAGAGTTTTTGATGAAAGATCTATATAGTTTTCATACCGATGAAAAGGATTTGGATTGGTATTATGAGAAAGTCAAAAAAGCTTATTTAAAAGTTTATAAACGATGCGGATTAAAACCAATTATTACCGAAGCTTCAGGAGGTACTTTTTCTAAATTTTCTCATGAATTTCAGGTTTTAACCGAGAAAGGAGAAGATACTATTTTTCTTTGCGCTAATTGTGGCTTTAGCCGAAATAAAGAAATAATGGAAGGCAAGAAGTGTCCTGTTTGCGGGAAAAAAATTGAAAGTTATTCAGCTGCTGAAGTGGGAAATATTTTTAAGTTAAAAGACAAATATTCCCGGTCTTTGGATTTGAAATATATTGATCAAAATGGGGAGGAAAAATATGTTTTAATGGGTTGCTATGGCATTGGAATTTCCCGTCTTTTAAGTGTTATTAGCGAAGTTCTTTCTGATAGCAAAGGATTAGTTTTTCCTGAAGAAATTGCTCCTTATCATTATATTATTCTTCCTCTTTATACCGGTAGAAGAGATACTGACAAAAAAATTACTAAGTTCAGCGAAGAAATTTACCAGTTATTAAAAGATCATCAAAAAGAAGTAGTTTTTGATGACCGAAAAAATGTGTCTATTGGTGAAAAATTTAATGATGTTGATTTAATGGGAATTTTTTATCGTTTAGTAATAAGTGAGAAAACTCTTTCAAAAAAAAGGATAGAAGTCAAAAAAAGAAATTCTCCGAATTTAAAATATCTTTCAAAAAACGAGTTGATTAATTTAAAAAAATGAAGCTTTTTAGTGCAAAAATAAAAAAACAAGTTGGCATTGATTTAGGAACCAGTAAAATTACCCTTTATTTAAAGGGGAAGGGGATTGTTATTAATGAACCAACAGTAGTGGCAGTCAACAATAAAACCAATCAGATATTAGCTGTTGGTAAAGAGGCTGAAGAAATGTTTGGTAAAACTCCTATTCATATCAGTGCTATCCGGCCATTAGAAAATGGTGTTATTTCTGATTTTGAAGTGACAGAAAAAATGATTCGTTATTTTTTAAATAAAGTTAAGGATTCAAATTTCTTCAATAATATTTTAGAATCAATTGAAGCAGTTGTTAGCGCGCCAATTAATATTACTGATGTGGAACGAAGAGCAATCAGTGATGTTTGTAAATCAGTTGGCGTGAGAAATGTTTATTTAGTTGACGGGCCAATTGCGATGGCAATAGGAGCTTATTTACCAGTTTCTGGATCAGAAGGAACTTTAGTGGTTGATATCGGAGGAGGAAGTTGTGAAATTGCAGTGATTTCTTTGTCAGGAGTTGTGGTTGGCAAAAGTTTAAAAATTGCCGGCAATAAACTTAATGAAGATATTATTTATTATGTTCGAGATAAATTTAAAATGTTAATTGGAGAAAAAACTGCTGA
>JAKJEG010000020.1 GCA_022705545.1 Patescibacteria group bacterium
TCCGTCTTTGACGGAAAATGCTCTTCCCTGGGCAATTAATTTTCTTCATTTTGATGATTATTTGGTCGGCATGGCAGGAATCGAACCTGCGACCCTCGCTTTATATTGATTATTTTCTTTATTTTAATGATTATTTGGTCGGCATGGCAGGAATCGAACCTGCGACCCTCGCTTTATAAGAGCGATGCTCTAACCACTGAGCTACATGCCGACCAAATAATCACCTCTTTTAAAAGGTAATAATCAATATATCAAGGATTTCTATTAAAAAACATTAATAAAGGAAATACTTGATATAAGAGCGATGCTCTTCCCCGGGCAATTAATTTTCGAATATTAACAAGGTAATTGCCCGCTAAAAGCCAAGACTTTGGCTTTTAGCCCACTGAAGCTACATGCCGACCAAATAATCATCTCTTTTAAAAGGTAATAATCAATATATCAAGGATTTCTATTAAAAAACATTAATAAAGGAAATACTTGATATAAGAGCGATGCTCGTCCCTGGGCAATTAATTTTCGAATCCAATTAAAATTTTACCATCTTTTGTTGGGAAAAACAACCTTTCCAGTAATACTTTAGAAGGGAATTATGGAAGTTGAACTTCCGTAGATTGAACATTTGAGTATTTCGAATTTAATTAACGACATCGCAAGTCGTTAGAAATTAACGACTTGCGATGTCCAATTGTCTAAATTCTTGAGCCTAATTTTTTGCTTTTTTCCCCTCTTTCAATAATTGCTCAAATTCTTCTTTTTCTAAAGTTTCTTTTTCCATTAAAGTTTTGGCAATTCTTTCCAAAGTTTCAAAATTATTTTTTAAAACATTCTTGGCTTTTTGGTAAGCATCTTTAATAATTTTTGATACCTCTTTATCTATTTTGGCAGCTGTCTCTTCGGAATAATCTTTTTCTGAAAAGATTTCCTTTCCTAAAACCATTAAGTCTTCACTTTGACCAAAGGCAATCGGCCCAATATTACTCATTCCATATTTAGTAACCAAGGAACGAGCAATATCAGTTGCTGCTCTTAAATCATTAGCCGCACCAGTAGAAACATCTTTAAATTTTAATTCTTCGGCTATATATCCTCCTAATAAAGAAGAGAGGTCGTTAAAAAATTCAGTTTTTGTTTTTAAATATTTTTCTTCTTTAGGCATTCTCATAGTATAGCCACCAGCAAATCCCCGACTGACAATAGAAATTTTTCTTACTTCGACTTCTCCTTTGCTTAAAAGCGCGGAAACTAAAGCGTGACCAGCCTCATGATAAGCAGTGATTTCTTTTTCTGCTTTTGATAAAACCCGACTTTTTCTTTCTGGTCCCAGAATAACTTTTTCAATAGAATCAATTAATTCTGATTGAGTAATTGTTTTTTTATTTCTTCGAGCCGCTAAAATGGCTGCTTCGTTCATTAAATTGGCTAAATCAGCTCCAGAAAAACCCGGTGTCCTTTCAGCGATTTCTCTTAAATTAACATTCGGATCTAATTTTTTATCCCGACCATGAATTTTTAAAATATCTTCCCGACTGTTGATATCCGGTAAATCCAAAACTACCCGACGATCAAATCTTCCCGGCCGCAATAAAGCCGGATCCAAGATATCAGGGCGATTAGTATTATGAAGTAAAATTGGAGTTTCACCGCCAAAAAAGGCTTCGTTTTCGCAACCACAAAAATCATAAACATAGCCATCAAATGGTAATTTTTTAATGTTTTTTACTATTGCTCTTTTAACGCTTTCCTTGCCATTTTGAGGTTTCAAAGGATTTTGAGATTTCCCAAAACCAAGACGCCAAGCAACAGTTTCTTTTAAAGACTTACCATTATTAATTTGACGACCTTCCTTGGCCACAAATGAATGAATAAAAGATTTAAATCCATGCATCCGAGAAAGCCAGTGAAGTTCTTCTATAAGTTGCTTGCTGACTGAAGTAATCTCTAAACCTCCTCGTTTATTGAGATAGCCATCACCATTGCTATAACCTCGTAAAAATTCTATAAAGTATTCTTTTGGCGCTTCAAACAAAAATGGCGGTACGTGTTTATGAGATGCGCCTTGGCCGCACCAATATTTAAAGAATTCCGCGACTGGTTTAGAATAATAAATAATATTCACAGCGTTGGGGGTAAGATATCGTTCACTGCTAGGCTCAAGATTGAATATCTCTTTCATTGATTTTTTAACATCATTGATTTTATCGGTTTCTTTAATATTAAAACAAAAATCAATCTCTTTTCTAGAATACCCTTCTGCTACATAATAACCAAAAAGTCGCATTAATGCAGGCGTGACTTTTACTTTTTCTGGTAATAAGAATTGATGTTGGTAATAATTCTTGGATAATTCCCTTGGACCGCATATTTCTTGTTGCCATTTACCAATAGTTCTTTGAGAAAATCCTAATTCTCTTCCAATCTGTGATTGAGAAAGTTTTCCCGTCTGGCTTAAAGCGTATTGATAAGCATTATCTATTGAACTAAACTTTGAAAAAAGCGGCTGCCAAACTAAAAGTTCTAATTCAAAATTATTATTAAATTCAGCCGCTCTTGTTTCTCTTAACTTTTTATTTGTTCGATTTACCTTATAAGGTAAATCAACTAAAATCTCGCCGGGTTTAATTTCAGAAACAAGCTTGGCTTGAACACCCCATTTGGTTCTAACAAAAACAGAATGATTTTGGGTAGTTCGAATCTTTCCTCCAATAAATTCAATTTCATAAATCTCTTTTACTCGATGACGAAAGACACTTCTTACCTTTTTCCAAGTCGCTTTTTTAAAATAAACTCCTTTTTTATTTTCTTTACCTTCAAAACCTAAAATTTCTAAATCTGAACTTAATTTTTCAATATTCTCTTCGTCGGGCTCATAATAATTATCAATAACTTCCCTGATTGGTTTTAATTGAATTTGCCCATTCGTTCTAATCAATACTGGTGTCTCTCCATCTACACTGGCGGCCACTACGATCACTCTTGTTTCTCTGTCAAAACCATCCATTTCTACCAAAATCTGATTGAGAGTTTGCTCTCTTTCATCGTGGCCTCCACCTAAACCAGTTCCTCGTTCCCGGCCAATAGCGTCAATTTCGTCAATAAACAAAATAGAAGGAGCCGCTTTTTTAGCAGTAGAGAAAGCGTCGCGGACTCGAGATGCCCCCACTCCGACAAACATTTCAACGAATTCTGAACCAGATATATGAAAAAATGGCACATTAGCTTCGCCAGCGGTTGCCCGAGCTAAGAGGGTTTTTCCTGATCCCGGAGGCCCTACTAGTAAAACTCCCCTCGGAATTCTTGCTCCTAATTCCTGAAATTTTTTAGGGTTCTTCAAAAATTCCACTACCTCCTGTAATTCCTCTTTGGCTTCTTTCAAATTAGCCACATCTTTAAAGGTAATTTTTTCTTTTTCGTCTTTCGGAGAAAAAAGCTTAATATTGGAGCGAGTAAAAGAAAAAATCTGGGAAGCATTTTGACTACTTTTTTTAAAAACAAAATAAAAAAGAGCGCCAAATAATAAAATTGGCAGGAAAAAGGACAAAATGACACTTAACCAAAAAGTCCAATCTGTTGCCTGCTGAATTTCTATTGGCAATTGGCTAATTGTTTCACTGGACAATCCGTAATCTTTTAAAACCTCAATAAAAGAAACATTAGTTTCTCGTTGGGTGAATAATATTTCTTTATTTTTTAAAACTAATTCAACAGTTTGAGGCTTAACAATAACTTTCTCAATTTGGGAAATATTTTCCTTGTTTAACTGATTCAAAAGTTCAGAAAGAGAAACTTCTTTTCTTTCTACCAAAGGGTTAGTAAAAGCAACAAAAATCAAAGAAATAATAAGAAAAAAAGAAACAATTAAAATGAGAGAGGAAAAAATATTTTTCATTATGGTTAAATCTCGTCAATTAAAAGTTGATCATTGCGTTTCTTCAAGGGGACTAAAAACATTAAGCTATTTTACCACCGGCGAAGGATAAATTGGTTCTCTTGTTCCTTGCAAATGGCTAATAGCATTTTGGATTGATTCCTCTGAAGAACTAATAATTAAATAATCGTCAAAAAAGGCATAACCAATTCCCAGTTCTTTTTTACCAAAATCGCAAAAACGAACTGTTGCGCCGAGCAATTCTTTTTCCTGAAAAGTACATTTTATTTTGCTGGGTTTTTCAACCAAAATAAAATTACTTAAATCATCAAGTATTTTCCCCTTTTCCCAAGCAAGGAAAACATTTTTTACGGCTTCCTGATTTTCTCGGCCAATTTCTACAATTAAACCTAAAGAAGGGTTGACTTCTCCATAATAGCTATAAACTAAATATTTTCTTGCTAAAAGATAGGGTTGTAATCTTTCTGGCAAAGAAGGAATTAACGATAACATTACTTCTTCATTACTTAAAAGTTCGTTATGAATTGGAATTAAAACTTTAAAAGTTGAAGGGGGTAAAATTTGAGACAAGGCTTCGTTTCTAATTGCTTGAGTTACCAAAGAACCAATAATCTTGATCTCAAAAGAAGATTTTTGATAAGGAGAACTAATGGAAATGAAAGGTGATGGTGGCAAAGTTGTGGTCGTAGTGGTCGTGGTTGTTGAAGTAGTTGTTGGAGTAATCACCGGCTGTTGGGGTTTGGCAAATTTTGGCCAAATAACAAAATAGCCCAATACTCCCCCTGCCACCAAAATCACGGCAACCGCAATTAAAATTAAGGATTTTGAGGATTTTGGCTTGACTTGTTGAGGAAATTCCGGCGAAATAAATTCTTGAGGCTGGTTGATATCTCCGCCTGCTGGGGGAATATTAATCGGAGAAAAACTTAAATCTTCGGGGATGGTATTTAATGGTTCTTGATTAGATACTTGGTTTGGCATCTGATTAGCTGATGGCGCCTGATTAAAATCAGATGGCGCCTGATTAAAATCAACTCCCCCAACAACTTCTGAGGGGTTAATATTAGGGGCTTCAAAATAAGGCTCAGCTTCTTTGGCTTGAAAAGAAGAAGCGCTCTCAGGATTTTGATTCCCAGAAGGAATAAAATTAATATTACCTAAATTTTCATCTGTTGGTAAATTACCACCAGATGATTTGACTCTCTCTAAATCTGACTCCATCGTCCGAATAGTAATATTGTCCTCTTCCGGTGGAGCAAATCTCCCTCCTGTTGTTGGCTGTTGACCATTCAAATTTTCTTGATTTAAATTATTAAAATCAGGTGAAGAAAAATTGTTATCCATAATATTATAATTTTTATTTTTTAAAATTATTTTTTAAAGTTATTTATATTATAGCACAAATTAAAATCAAGTAAAGCAAAAATCCTTGTTGCCGGCAACAAGGATTTTTAATTTTCAATAATCAATGAAAAAATTTTCAAAGATTTGAGATTGTTATAAAATCACTACTTCTTTTCTTTTCTTGGTGATTCAAATTTTAAATCTTTTAAAGATAAAGAAACTTTACCATTCGGCTCAATTTTTTTAACCTTGACTTTTATTGTCTCGCCTATTTTTAAAACATCATCTATTTTATTTACCCGATAAGGAAATTCAGAAATATGAAGTAAACCAGAATGCTGATGGCCTAAATCAATAATGGCTCCAAAATCCCGAATTTGAGAGACTTTTCCTTCAACAACCTCTCCTTCTAATAAATCTTTTGTTATCTCTTCGATTTCTTGCAGAGCAATTTTTGCCTTTTCTTCATCTGGTGAAGTAATGTAAAGAGTTCCGTCTTCTTCAATATCAATAGTTGTGCCAGTTGCCTGAGTAATGGCTTGAATAACCTTTCCGCCGGGACCAATTAATTCGCCGATTTTCTCGGGTTTAATTTTATAAGTAAATATTCTCGGAGCATAAGGCGAAAGGTTTTTTCTTGGCTCATTAATAACCTGATTCATTTTTTCTAAAATGAACAACCGGGCTTCTTTTGCCTGAATTAAAGTTTTCTCAAAAATTTCCTGAGAAATGCCTTTAATTTTTAAATCCATTTGTAAAGCCGTAATTCCTTTTTCGGTTCCGGCAACCTTGCAATCCATATCGCCAAAATGATCTTCTGGCCCCTGAATATCAGTTAAAATTTTATATTCTCCTTTATCATTAGTCATTAACCCCATCGCAATACCGGCAATATGTTTTGGAATAGGTACCCCGGCAGCCATTAAAGC
>JAKJEG010000021.1 GCA_022705545.1 Patescibacteria group bacterium
TCCGGCATCAATATGAGCAATAAAACCAATATTCCTAATTTTTTCTATAGGATAATTTGACTCCATAATTTTTTATCTCGAAGAAAATTGAGCAAAAGCTTTATTGGCTTCTGCCATTTTTTCTACAGTTAGTTTCTTTTTATAAGCATCTCCTTCTCTTTGAGAAGCTAAAATCAATTCGTCAGCTAATTTCTCTTTCATTGCCTTTCCTTTTTTTGAACGGCTAGATTCAATAATCCAACGGGAGGCTAAAATAAATTTTCGGTATTCAGGCACCTGCCGGGGAATTTGGTAATTCGCTCCTCCTATCCTCCTGCTCACTAACTCCTGTTCAGGAGAAATATTTTCAATAGCAGTATTAAAAACGTTCAAAGGATCCTGCTTGGTTTTTTCTTTAATAATTTCCATTGCTTGGTAAAAAACCTTTCGAGCAACAGTTTTCTTTCCGTCTTTGGTTAAATAATTAATAAATTTAGTCACTTTCGGACTTTGATAAATTAAATCAGGTTCGTATTCTTTTTCTTCGCGATGTTTTCTTCTCATAATTTATTAATTACTTTTTTTCTTTTTTAGTGCCATATTTACTTCTTTGCTGTTTTCGATCCGCTACCCCAGCAGTATCAAAAACACCCCGAACAATATGATATCTGACGCCGGGCAAATCCTTGACTCTTCCCCCTCTTACTAAAACAATGGAGTGCTCTTGCAAATTATGACCCTCTCCCGGAATATAAGCAGTCACTTCCATTCCGTTAGACAATCTTACTCTAGCGACTTTTCTCAAAGCCGAATTAGGTTTTTTCGGCGTCATAGTAAAAACCTTTAAGCAAACCCCTTTTTTAAAAGGTGAAGAATGATAAGTTGGTTTATTTTTTAAACCATTAAAAGAATAAGAAAGCCCCACAGACTTACTTTTTTTCTGCACTGACTTTCTTCCTTTTTTAACTAATTGAGTTAATGTCGGCATTTTTCAAAAAGTTATTTAAAAAATTAAAAAATTATTTTTTCTTGAAAAAGTTTTTTTATTCTAACAAAAATTTATTTTTTTGTCAAAATTATAAGAGGATTAAAAGCCAATCGTGATAATCTAATAAATATTTCAAATCTCGATTAACGACAGCGCCAGTCGTTAATGAACTAATGAACTGGTTTAGGGTAAAGAGTTTAAGAGTTATAAAGCCAGTATGGTGAAAAGGTAAGGTTTAAGGTAAAAAATCCTTTTAACTCTTAACCTTTGACCCTAAACGATACGGGCTTCATTACCTTTCAACTCTAAACCATACCCATTTTGTTTTGGTTATTAGTTATTTCAATTCATTAACTAAATTGACGCTGTCCCAATATTGAAAATTGAAAATTCTTGTTGTTGACAACAAAAATTATTTATACCTCCTAGCCGAGCGCTTGATTTTTATTTTTGATTGTGCTACTATCTTTTCAGATTTTTGAGAACATTTTTATGAGAAGTAATGGCAAGAAGGGAGGCGAGAGAATGGCAAAAATAGGAAAAGAAAAAGAAATAAATTTGGCCAGAAGTTTTGTAAACCAGATCCTTGATGAGGAAAAAGAAGAATATTTAAACTATTTAAAAGAGGCAATTGATATTCGCTTAAAAAAAGAACCAAGTGAATATCTTGAAAACATTATTCGATTGATGGAAAAATATAATATTCCTCATCAAAAAATCAGATTAATTAACCTCTCGATATTTCCCAGTGACATTGACGAACAGGAAGTTGAACAAAGAAAAAAACAAGTAGCTATCAAAATAGCTAATTTAAAAAAACAGCGAGAAGAAATCAATAAAAAATAATCGGCCATTACTTCTCATAAATTAAAACCGTAAAAATTAATAAAATTTGTTTTCCCGAGATATTAGGTTGAGTAATCTCGTAAATCCTAATGAGGAATCAGTAATTCAGAAGAATTATTGTAAAATCTCTGCGGGAAAACCGCAGTTTTTATTTTAATAAATTATGCTTACAAAATTGCAAAAAAAAGAATTAGTTAAAGAGATTTCTGATCAAATAAAAAAATCTCAAGGTTTTTATTTAGTTAATTTTTCCAAATTGGCCACCAAAGAATTAGAAGATTTAAGAAAAAATGTTAAAGCCAAAGAAGGGCAATTAAAAGTAGTAAAAAACACTTTATTAAAAATTGCTTTAAAAGAGGCTGGCTATAGTAATGACGAAATAGAAAAGATTAGCGGGCAGACAATGATTAATTTTGCTTTTAGTGATCCTATTGGTGTGGCTAATGTTTTAAATAAAGTAGGAGAAGAAAAGATTAGAATTTTAGGGGGGGTTTTAGAACAAAAATGGTTAAGCAGTGAAGAAGTGAAAAGAATAGCAGCCATTCTTTCTAAAGAAGATCTAATAGCAAAATTAATTGGTTCTTTGAAATCTCCGATGGCAAAGTTAGTCTATGTTTTGAAAGGCAACCAGCAAAAATTAGTGTATATTCTTCAAGAAGTAAAAAACCAACGAAAAGAATAATATCAGCAATTAATGATCAATAAATAGAAATATAAAATAAATAAAAAAAATAATAAAAATAAATAAAAATATGGCAGAAGAAAAACAAACCCAAGAAGAAAAACAAAATGAGAGTAAAAAACTTTCAGCTAAAGTTGAAGAAATAGCCAAGAAAATAGAAGAATTAACGGTTTTAGAACTGGCTGATTTAGTTGACTATCTCGAAGAAAAATTTGGTGTTAGTTATGCTCCGGTTTCTCAAGCCGCTGGTAGCGCTAATGGTGGCGAAGGAACAGGTAAAGAGGGAGAAAAAGATACGGTTTCTGTTGTTTTAAAAGATGCTGGACAATCAAAGGTTCAGGTCATTAAAGACATAAAAGAGCTTTTGGGCATTGGTTTGAAGGAAGCAAAAGACATCGTTGATGCTGCCCCCAAAGCCGTTAAAGAAAATATTAGTATGGCAGAGGCAGAAGAAATTAAAAAGAAATTAGAAGCCGCCGGAGCAATTATAGAAATTAAATAGAGATCATTTCTCATAATCAAATTAACGACATCGCAAGTCGTTAATTTCTAACGACTTGCGATGTCCAAACATTGAGAATTGATCGAAAATTGAAAATTTTGTCAGTTGTCATCGTCATTGTCATTGTCATTGTTATCGTCAGTTATTTCGTTAACCCGTTAATTCGTTAACTAAATAACAATTTCAGTAGGCGGTTTTCCCCTTATTGGGCATATAGCTCAATGGTTAGAGCGCTACGTTCACATCGTAGAGGTTTCCCGTTCGAGTCGGGATATGCCCACAAAAATTCATAAGGGGATTTAATGGTTAAAAAGAAGGAAAAATATTTTTCCTTCTTTTTAAAATCTGATAAAATATAGAAAATAATTGTTGAATTGAATAATAAATGAAAAAAATGAAAAAATTTTATTTAACTACGAGTATTGCTTACACTAACAGTTCTCCTCATTTAGGCTTTGCTTTAGAATTGGTTCAAGCTGATGTTATTGCTCGGTATCAAAGATTATTGGGTAAAAAAGTTTATTTTTCTACTGGCACTGATGAGCATGGATTGAAAATTGAAAAAATAGCCCAAGAAAAAGGCCTTTCCCCCAAAGAATTTGTTGATGAGATAGTTTTCCAATACCAAGAACTGACAAAAAAATTAAATATTTCTCAAGACGATTTTATCAGGACCACTGATGAAAAAAGACACATTCCGACAGTAAAAAAGGTTTGGCGAATTTTATTGAAAAATGGTGATTTATATAAAAAAAGATATCAAGGATATTATTGTGTTGGTTGTGAAGCATTTTGGCTAGAAAAAGATTTGCAAGGTAAGAAATGCCCTATTCACCAGCAGGAATGTGTATTGGTTGAGGAAGAAAATTATTTTTTCCGGCTTTCCCGCTATCAAGAAAAATTATTGAAAGTTTTAAGTCAAGAAAAAATTAAAATTTATCCTCAAAGCAAAAAGAAAGAAGTTATTACTCTAATTAAAAAAGGGCTGCCGGATATTAGCTTTTCCAGGGATAGAAAAAAATTAAATTGGGGAATAGAGGTTCCTAATGATCAAACGCAAGTTATTTATGTTTGGTGCGATGCTTTGATTAACTATTTATCAACTATTGGCTATAGTAATAATTTGAAAAAATTTAACACTTTCTGGCCAGCTGATCTTCATTGTGTTGGTAAAGATATTTTAAAATTTCATTCTCTTATTTGGCCGGCAATGCTTATGTCTTTAAAACTACCATTACCGCGAGCTATTTTTGTTCATGGATTTTTAACGATTAATGGCCAAAAAATTTCCAAAAGTTTAGGCAATGTTATTGATCCTTTTTATTTAATCAAAAAATACAACAGCGAATGTTTAAGATATTATTTGATTAAAGAAATTCCCACTTTTAATGATGGTGATTTTTCTGAAGAAAAATTAATTCAAAGATACAACACAGAATTGGCTGATGGTTTAGGAAATCTTGTCTCCCGTTTATTTGCTTTATCTTCGGCTTATAAAGAAGGCTTTATTTTAAAACCAACAAAAAACGAATTAACTGAAAAATCAAAAAAAATTATTGCTAAATATCAGGAAAAAATGGAAAATTACGCTTTGGAAGAAGCAATTAGTATTTTATGGCAGTTAGTGAAAGAAAATAATCGCTATCTTAATTCAGAAAAACCTTGGGCAAAGAATGAAGGAGAAAAGAAAAAAATTTTAACTAACTCTTTAGGCCTTCTTTTCCTAACGCTAAAATGGCTTTCACCAGTTTTACCTTCTTCAACAGAGAAAATTTTTGCTCATTGTCATTTATCTTTGAAAAATGAGAAAGAATGGTTTAATAAAACAATTAAAATCAATAAAATTGAACCAATATTTCCAAAAATCACTTAAAATATTTAGTTGAATTATATTATTATATTTATGAGAATCTATAAAAAGCCATTAATTAATTTATTTTATCTTTATGCTGCCTTAAATTACAACGGTTATGATAAAGAGAATAATTCAAAAGGAATGCATCCTTTTCGTAAGAAAGTCAGAGATTATCTACAAAATAAATTCGTTCCAAAATTTAATTTTTGTTTTCATCCTTATCAATATACTAAAGAAATTTTAATTAATAATTTAATTATTTCCTCGAAAACAAATCCTGATTTTATTCCAACTATTGAATACCTTCAAAGATTTATCAAAGAAACAAACCTAACAATTTTAGAAAAAGATTTTCTTGCTGAAACCAAAAAAGCAATAGAACCTTACAGCAAGACACTACCTAAAATTATTAAAATAACTCAGGAATTTTTCACCTTTCAACCGGAATCTCAAAAAATAATATTCACTGTTAACCTGTTGGAATCTTACTATCGAGGTTTTTCTATTCAAATAGAAAAAACAGGTTATCTGATTACCGGCCCATCAGAAAGTCCTAATATTCGCAACCTTCTTCATGAATTAATCCATTTTTATATCAATACCATTAAAGCGCCAGAAATTCCTGCTTCGCATATAAAAAAATTACCAAAAGAAATAATTGATAATTATGATGATTTCTTACTCTCTGAATCCCTTATTCGCGCTCTGGTAATTTATTTATTCAGAAAATTCAATCTTGGCTATCAGGAATTAAATTTAAATGATGAATTAATGCTTTATCCTCAAAAGTTTTTAGAACTTCTTAGTAAAGGCCAGTTCAACCATCTAAGCAAGAACCAAATCAAAGGCTTATTTACTAAAATCATTAATAATCCATAAATTAACCTACTCTACAACACCACCTAAATTAAGAAGCATCCTATCAAGATTCAACTTCGATAGATCAAAATTAAATTAACGATATCGCAAGTCGTTAAAAAATAACGACTTGCGATATCAAAACATTTAATCAATTTAATCATTTTAAGATTGATTGAATATTAAAATTGTTATTCTTAATAAAAAAGGTCTCTGGAATAAATCTAGAGACCTTTTTTATTCTGTAATCTGTTAAGTTTTACAAAGAAAACAAAGAAATAAAGGGTTTTAAGGGAGAAAAAAGATTAGAGATGGGAGATTCTTCACCCCATAAAGGCACAGGAACAGTCATGACCGTTTGAGTGTCAGAACTGGAATTACCACAACTATTAGTACAAGTGACCTTGTAGAGACAA
>JAKJEG010000001.1 GCA_022705545.1 Patescibacteria group bacterium
TCTGAAGCCAAAGGGGTAATTCTTTTAGCTTCTCAAAAGAATAAAATTGAAACCATTGAATTAACGCCTTTGGAAATTAAACAATATGTTGTCGGCTATGGCCGGGCCGATAAAAAAGACATTCAAAAAACTATTCAATTTTTCTTTTCTTTAGAAACTTTACCAAAACCTGATGATACCAGCGATGCTATTGCTGTTGCTTTAGCCGGGTTGAATAAACTACAAAAGGAAAAAACAAAGTAAATTTTCAATCAATTTTGAAATGTTTAAATTCTCAATGAAAAGATTTGAGATTTAAGATGTAGTTTTGAGGTTTGATTTTTGAGATTTGAGATATTAACTTCTATGTCCAAAAAAATTAAAAAAATTCTATTAATCATTTTTGGTCTCATCATCGCTGCTGGGGCTGTTTTGGGCATTTTAATTTTAGTCTATTCAAAAGATTTACCCGATCCGGCTAGTTTAGATTCTCGAATTGTTTCCCAATCCACAAAAATTTATGATCGGAAAGGTACAACCCTGTTATACGAAATCTATGAAGGGGAAAAAAGAACTTTGGTCAAGTTAGAAGATATTTCTCCTTATGTTATTAAATCTGCTTTGGCAGCTGAAGACCATCGTTTTTATGAACACCATGGTTTTGTTCTTCAAAGTATGATTCGGGCCTTTTTCAAAACACTCCAAAACCCCCAAAATCCCCAAGGTGGCTCAACTATTACTCAGCAATTAGCTCGAAATGCTTTTTTAACTTTGGATCAAACTATTCCTCGAAAAATCAAAGAAGCAATTTTAACTTTCCAGATAGAAAGAAACTATTCCAAGGACCAAATTATGGAAATGTATTTAAACCAAATTAATTTTGGTTATAATGTTTATGGTATCGAAAGTGCCAGCCAATTTTATTTTAATAAATCTGCTAAGGATTTATCCTTAGCAGAAGCTGCTTATTTAATGGCCATTGTTAATGCTCCTGGATATTTTTCTCCTTTTGGTTCGCATCGCGATGAATTAGAAGATAGAAAAAATTGGATCTTAGACAGAATGGTTCAATTAAATTATTTTTCTCAAGAAGAAATCGAAGCAGCAAAACAAGACTTAGTTGTTTTTGCTCCTTTAAAAAGTCAATTCCCTGCTCCCCATTTTGTTATGTACGTGAAAGAATTGCTTTCAGAGCAATTTTCTGACGAAGAATTAGCCAAAGGCGGTTATACCATTATTACGACTTTGGATGTAGATTTACAGAAAATTGCCGAGGAAACAGTCCAAGAATACGGCGATTATAATGAAAAACACGTTGGTGCCAGAAATATGGCTCTTTTGGCTGAAGATCCAAAAACTGGTCAAATTTTAGCCATGGTTGGTTCTCGGGACTACTGGAATATTGATCAAGAAGGTAATGTTAATGCGACTCTATCAATTCGTCAACCCGGTTCTTCTTTTAAGCCAATTGTTTATTCGGCTGCTTTTGAAAAAGGATTTTATCCGGAAAGCGTTGTCTTTGATACGGCTCTTGATGGCCGAGTAGCTAATTTTTCTACTAATCCCAGTAATCCTTATTATGTTAGAAATTATGACGAAAAAACCAGAGGACCAGTCACTTTACGACAGGCCTTAGCCCAATCTTTAAATATTCCATCAGTTAAAGTCCTCTATTTGGTTGGTGTTGATAACGCTATTCAAATGGCTCAGAGATTTGGTATTACTACTTTAATAGAACCGGCTTCTCATTATGGTCTCAGTTTAGTTCTTGGCGGCGGAGGGGTTAAATTAATCGAGATGGTCAATGCCTATTCTGTTTTTGCTAACGACGGTGTTTCCAAACCTCAATCAGCAATTTTGGAAATTAGAGATGCCCAAGGAAAAGTTATCTCCAGTTATCAAAAAGAAGAAAAACAAATTATTAGTTCGCAAATCGCTAGAATGATTACTGACATTTTAAAAGACAATACTTCCCGAGCACCAGCTTTTGGCTGGCAATCTCAATTATATTTTCCTGATTATGAAGTAGCAGTCAAAACCGGAACTGATTCTGAGTACCGAGATGCTTGGACTTTAGGCTATACTACTTCTTTGGCTGCCGGAGTTTGGGCCGGCAATAATGATCGCTCACCAGTTGCTCCAACTGGCGCTCCGGCTTCCATGGTTGCTGCTCCGGCTTTTCATAAGTTTATGGAAAAAAGTTTTCAACTTTATCCTCCTTCTTCTTTTGAAAAACCTCTTCCCTATTCCTTAGAAAGCGTTAAAACACCAATGGTCAACGGTCAATATATAGTTGAAAAGCAATACAAAAATAAAAACACTAACGAAATTAAAACCGTTAAAGAAGTTCATAATATCCTTTATTATCTTAATCCCCAAGACCCACAATTTTTAAATTGGGAAATCCCCGTTCTTTTGTGGGCTCAGCTTAATCTTCCTAATTTTTATCAAGAATACAATCAATCTTTGTCACCGGAGTACGAATTAATCCAAGATGAAAATGCTCTTCCAGAATATATTTATTTTCCAATCACCATCGAAATTCCTGAGGATCCTCAAAATCCTATTAAACAAGTGAATTTGTATTGCAATAATATTTGGCTTTCTGAAATACAAAAAATTAGTCCGAACACGTTTTTTTATCTTTTAAATTCCGATCTTTTAAAAAATAATGAACCTAATGAAATAAAAGTCGAGGTTATTGATAACCTCGACCAAAAAACAGAAGCAAAAATAACTATTTTCAAAGCCCTTTAAAGCTGGTAAAAAATCTTTTTAATTTCTAAGCCAAAATTCTTTTTAATTTCGTCTTTGATCTTTTTTTCCTCAGTTTTAATTTTGGAAGCGATAACTGATTTTTCGCATTTAATTTTTAATTGACTATTTTTAAAATTAACAATCTTGACCTCCCCGTTAAATTGATCTTGGAAATATTGATTAAGATTTTTTAAGGCCTTCTGTTGGGAAAAAGCAGCATTTAATCCTTTTTTCCTTAGCCATTTTTCAAGAATTTCATCCAGTGGTTGAAAACCCATAAATAAGATTCTTCTTAAATTTTAATAGGCATTAAAACATAAAGAAAGTCCTTTTCTTCTTCTCCTCTGATTAAAGCGGGGTTATTGTCTTTATTAAAACCCAAGAAGACAAAATCACCTTCCGCGACGCTAATTCCATCTAAAAGATAACGATAATCAAAACTAATTGACAAATGATTACCTTGGATTGTTTTTGTTTTAAGGGAAGTTTGACCTTTGCCAAAAGTTTGATCTTGGGCAACGAGGTTAATTTCTTTTTTATCGGGATTAAGCGTCAGAAAAATATCATTCACCCGAGAAGCAAATAAACCAACTATTTTAATTGATTCTAATAATTCCTTTTTACCAACAACGACTTCGTTTTCGAATTCTTTCGGAATAATGGCTTCGTATTGAGGATATTCACCATTAATTAATTGAGAAATTAATCGAGTATTACCTAAATTAAATTGAATCTGATTTGATTCCGGATAAATTATTAAATTCTGGTGATCTAATTCTTCTTCAATATTATCAGCAATCATTCGACTGACTTCAATAGCAGTGCGAAAAGGAATTATAAAGTTAGTTTTTTCAGAAAAATCATTAGTTAATTTAATGGTTTTTTCTGCCAATCGATAACTATCAGTGCCAACAATTTTTAAAGTTTTTCCGTTAAGGTCAAAATAAACCCCAGTTAATTCTGAACGCGAAGCATTAGGGCTAATTGCTGGAATAACTCTTTCTAAGGATTGCTTAATTTCTTCTTTGTTGACTTCAATATTTTTTATTGTTTTAACTTTGGGAATAATCGGAAAATCTTCCGGATTTAAAGTTAAAAATTCGGCTTGATATTTTCCACTGCGAATAATTAAATTTTGATTTTTGGTTTCTAAAAGAACTTTTTCTTCTGACAAATGGTTAACAAAATTAGCTAAAATTTTAGCCGGAACAACTATTTTTTCATTTTCTTTTTCTTCTTCCATTTGACCAGTTAACAAAATTTCTACTCCAATTTCCAAATCAGTAGCGGAAACACAAATTTTATTTTTTTTAGATTCAATTAATAAATTGCTTAAAATTGGTAAAGTAAAATTTTTTCCGCTAATTCTTTCTCCTAAATTAATGGCTTTTTTAAAATTTTCTAAAAGAGTAACAAATTTCATAATAATTATAATTATATATTAATTTAAATTTATTGTTATTATTAAGGATTCGACTTTTGGGGAAAACTTTATTTTTTCTTTTAAAGATTTAACTTTTTTCTTTTTTTCTCGTTGAAAATAGGTGGATAACTCGGGAAAAATTATTCTCATTAAGTGAATAATTAGAATAAAAATTATTTTCTTCTAAATTTTCCCCAATTTTTGAACTTATTTTCCCTTAATTTTTCCCGAGTTATCCACCTTGATTTCTACCTTTATTTATTATAAAGCAAATCCTTGATTAAAGTAATTTCTTGAGAAAAAACAGGATCTTGCCCAACTTCTTCACTAACTTTTTGACAGGCATAAATAACGGTCGTATGATCCCGATGACCTAATTTCTCCGCAATATTAGTAAAAGAATATTTAAATTCCTCTCGCAATAAATACATAACTACTTGTCTTGGTTTTACTAATTCTTTTTTGCGTGAATGAGAAAGAATTAATTTTTCATCTAAATCATAAAAAGAAGCTACTTTTTTAATCACTTCTTGGGCAGAAATATAGCGATTATTTTTGGTTAGTAACGAACTGAGGACTTTTTTCGTTTCTTCTAACGATAAAGGCGCTTGTTTAAGATGAGTTTCAGCAATAATTCGATTTAAGGCTCCTTCTAATTCCCGAACGTTTTTAGGAATGTTTTCGGCAATATACCTTAGAATGTCTTCATTAATATCTTGACCGGCAATTTGGGTTTTTGTTTTTAAGATGGCTAATCGAGTTTCAAAATCCGGATAGCTGATATCAGCTATCATTCCCCCTTCAAAACGAGATCTCAGCCTTTCTTCAATGGAAGAAATGGCTTTTGGCGGCCGATCGGAAGTAAAAACAATCTGTTTATTTTTTTCGTATAAATTATTAAAAGTATGAAAAAGTTCTTCCTGACTTTTTTCTTTGCCGGCTAAAAACTGGACATCGTCAATAAGCAAAAGATCTAATTGCCTGAATTTCTTTTTAAAACTGCTCATTGTTTGATTTCTAATGGCTTCGACTAACTCTTCAGTAAATTTTTCGCAGGAAGCATAGCGAATAACTGCTTTTGGGTTTTCTTTATTAACTTTATTGCCAATGGCCTGCAATAAATGAGTTTTGCCTAAACCAACTCCTCCATAAATAAACAAGGGGTTATATTTTTTACCTAAATTTTCCGTTACTGCCAAAGCAGCCGCATGAGCTAATTCATTATTAGAGCCAACCACAAAATTTTCAAAAGTATATTTAAGATTAAGATTAGTTTCTGGATTAATGGTTGTTTGAATTAGCATTTGATCATTTGAAGGAAGAAAGGTTTTAACTTTTTGAGCTGTTTTTAATAAAGGTTTTTTCGAACTAGAAATAACGTATTGGACATTTTTAATTTCTGGGGAAAGTTTATTTAAAAGATTAAGGATGGTTTTGTGATATTTTTTCTCTAACCATTCTTTCACAAAATTTGAAGGAACAGAAATAATCGCCACTTCATCTTTTACTTCCAATAAAGTAGTATCCTTAAACCAAGTTAAGAAATTGGCCTTCGAAAGATTAAGTTTTATCTCGGCTAAAACAGCTTCCCAAATTTCTTGAGAGTTCATAATGTTGAAGTTAAATAGATTATAATGAAAAGATTATTTTTTCGCAAATTAATTTTCTAAAAGCAGGAAATAATCTGTGGATAAAAAGTAATAATTTGTGGATAACTTGTGAAAATCTGTGGAAAAGGAATTTTTATTGCTTTTTGCCAGAAGAATTGTTATAATAAATTTTAGAATAAAATCTAATCGCTTTCAAGCCGAAAATAATTTTAATAATTTTTTTAAAAAAATGTCAACCACTTATCAACCCAAAAAAAGAAAGAGACAAAAAACTCATGGTTTTTTAGTGAGGAGTAAAACCAAAGGTGGTCGACGAACTATTAACCGACGGAGAAAGAATGGCAGGAAAAGAATTACTCCCTAAAAACCAAAAGGATTTTCGTCTCAAAAGTCAAGAAATAAAAGAACTTATTTTATTCGGAGAAAAAATAGTTTCTCCGAATTTTATAAT
Organism: Patescibacteria group bacterium; assembly: GCA_022705545.1. GTDB lineage: Bacteria > Patescibacteriota > Minisyncoccia > UBA6257 > UBA6257 > JAKJEG01. Next base: position 6,221 of record JAKJEG010000001.1, read on the forward strand.
CTATTATAAACAAAATAATTTAGACAACAGCCGTCTAGTTGTTTCTCTTAATAAAAAAATTTGCCCCAAGGCCACCAAAAGAAATTATTGTCGGCGAGTAATCAAAAGTCTTTTTAACGAGTTTAAACAAAGCCATCAAAATGATTTTTCATTTCTCAAAGGATATGATATAGTAGTGATACTAAAACAATGTTTTGTGAAACAAGATTTTCCTTTAATCAAAAAAGAATTTTTCAATGTTTTAGAAAAATTGAGAAAGTAAATTTCCTTTGAGATGACTATTTTTAATTATCTTTTAAGCCAGCCTTTTGCCTTACTGATGCTCTTGTTTAATAATTACCTTTGGGTACCAGTTTTAATTTACGGTCTTTTAACCCGTTTATTTTTATGGCCGGTTTTTAATAAATTATTGGTTGAACAAGAAAAAATGAAAAAAATTCAACCTCAATTAACGGCTTTACAGCAAAAATATAAAAATGACGCTTTTGGTTTTCAAAAAGAATTTTCAGAAATTTTGAAAACAGAAAAAATTAATCCCTATTTTACTTTCTTGTTTCTTTTTGGCCAAATTTTTATTTTAATAATTTTTTTAGCGTTTTTTAATTCAATTATTTCTGCTCAATGGGTTAATTATCTTCTCCCGGCTTTGAAAAATAATTTTGCTCATAGTTTTTTACAAGAAGCCAATTACTTTTTCTTTGGTTTTGATCTCCGCCAACCAAATTTTCTCTTGACTTTATTTTTGGCCATTTTAAATTCTTTCGCCATTATTTTCCAAATTAAAAAACAAAATGTCAAAAATAAAACAGAAAAGAAAATTGACCGGCAGCAATTAAATACTAATTACTTTTCTTTCTTTTTATCCTTCTTGATCTTAATTTTTTATCAAAGAATCCCTTTAATCTTAATTATTTATTGGTTAGGATTTTCTCTTGTAAGTTTATTGCAAGAAATGGTTAATTTTTTAAATTTTCAAAAATCTTTATTAAATAATCATTAAAAAACATGGAAGAAAACGAAGAAATTCAATTTTTAACTGATTTGATAAAAGATCTTTTTCAAAAAGCCGGTTTTGAGTTATTAGCAGTTGAGGTAAAAAATTTTGATAATGAAAAAAGCATCAGAGTGAATGTCAACATTGATTCTTCTCAAGAAACAAGCGGATTATTAATTGGAAAAAATGGCACTCATTTAGAATCTTTTAATTACTTAATGAATCTGCTTTATAAGAAAAAATATCCTCAAAAAACAAAATATATTCATTTTGATATTAATAACTACCGCTTGGTTTATGAAGAAAAACTACGTAATTTAGCTGCGGAAACTGCTAAAAAAGTGGCTTTTTATAAACAGCCAATAGAACTTCCGCCAATGAAGCCTCAGGATAGAAGGATTATCCATTTAACTATTAGTTTGATGACTGAAGTAGAAAGTGAAAGCATTGGTCAAGGCAAAGAAAGACGGGTAGTGATTAAACCAAGAGAAGAGTAATCAGCACAAGAGGTATATTTATATTTAAGAGGTATATTTATATTTAACCGCCAGCGCAAGACCAGCAATAATTATTAGATGGGCAAGCATATTGTGAAGCAGGTACAACGTGGAAACCAGAACCGTATTGAGGACATAGATATTCATCTAAAACATTTAATCCTACTTGGTTAGCTTTCTTTTTGAAATTATTTCTTTTTGCTTCGCCGGGATCTCCGCCATATCCAATATCAACACAGGTACCATTAAGATGACATTCATCAAGGTGGTCTATAGTTGTTTTGCACTGATTGGTGTTAATAATGCTTACACAAGCTTCGGTTACCTTCCAACCGTCATTAAGAATGATAGCTAATTGGGCTAATTTGTCGGCAGTATTTTTATCAATATAAGCACCATTAGGAAATTCATCAGACATTGGAATTCCATTATAGGGCGGTTGAGCACCGTGACCAATTCGAATAAAATTGGCAATTTGTTGTGCTCCAGATACAGGTAGTTGCGGACTGGTTGGTTGGCCAGTTGAAGGTTGCTGGCCAGTTGAAGGAGTTCCTCCTTCTCCTAACTTTGGGCTAGAACTCAAAATATCAGGATTAATCGTATTTAAAATAATGTAGAAACCAAATAGCAAGAAGAAACCAATCACTGCATCAATCATTCTTTGCTGGGCATCTTTTTGTTGTTTGGGATTACCGCTGGAAGTGGCATAAAGAATGCCAGCATAAACAAAAGAAATAAACATTATTAACCCTGAAATTCTTAACATCCATTTAACAAAACCACCAACTAATTGAGCCAAAACATCACTTCCCGGATAAAAAATAGTTGGTTCTTCTGCTTTAGCAAAGAATGGTAAACCTACTTCCCAAGTATAGGAACCAAAAGAAGGCTGGTCAATCTTAGTGTTAGGACTATATTGAGTTTGAGGATAAGAAAACGAAACAGGAGGTCCACCACAAACAGTATGATCAGTTGCTCTTTCATAAGGGTCTATGGGGAAGGCTAGACATTCTTCGTCATCTTGGCAAAGGAAGGGAAGAGGATAACACTTGCAGCGGCATTTTTGAATGAAACCAATAGGTTCATCAACAGCGCTCCCGCCACTTTGAATTCTTTGATCCAATTCTTCTAAGGTTTCCATCTGACAGCAGCAAAATGGTTTTAAACATCCACCGGTTGAAGAATTAGAATGGTCGTTTTTATTGCAGCAGAATGGTTTGCCTGCTTCTGGCTCACTAGTTGGCTGGGATTCTTCTGATGACCCCGAAGGTTTAGAGGGTTTTGAGGGCTTTGAGTCAGATTCTGATTCAGATTCTGACTCAGAATCTTCTGGTTGTTGATAAGGACACGCTCCTCCTGAACATCCAGAAGAAGGTTCTGCTTCGTTTGATTCCTCGGGCTGTTGTTGATAAGGGCACGCTCCGCCGGGACAATCACTAAATACTTTTTTAACCCCAAAGAAATTTATTGTTGCCAAACTGACAATAAAAACAATTATTAAAAGGACTAAATTTTTATTGTTAAATTTCATACCATTCTAAGTGTTTTCTAATTTTGCCTTTTCTTCTTTAATAGCCATCAATTGAGCTGGATTAGAGGTAATTATTTGATCTTCTGCATAAGAAGCAATAATTTGAATAGCCGCGTGCTGGTTTTGGGCTAGAAAAAGACCAGTGCCAACACTTGTTTGCAGCAATAAAGCTTTTTCTTGGTCAGTCAAATTAAAGGCCTGACCTAAATTTTCAATATTGGCTGGGGATTGCCTTAAAAGGAGTCCTAAAGAAGAATTAGTAATAATTGGTTTACCATAAGGAGAACTTAAAGCGTCTTCCACATCTTGGCTGATAAAAGTAATTCCTAAATAATATTTTCTGGCTCTTTTTACCAAACTAAAAAGGAAAGAAGCACTTTCTTCATGGGCTAATAACCACCAACCTTCATCAATAGTCACTATTCTTTTTTTAATATCTTTTTTTATCGCTGTCCAAATATAATTTAAAATAACATACATCGCAATCGGTCTTAAGGCTTCTTCTAACTCTCTAATGCCAAAAACTACTAATCGATTAGAAAGGTCAATATTTGACGGTTGATTAAGAAAACCGGCAAAGCTCCCTTTGGTATATTGATATAATTTAGCTGCTAAATCCTCACCTCCTTCAATATTTTTTAAAATACTCTCTAAATCTTCCATCAAAGGCGGTTTATGAGGTTCATTTAAATTATGAGGAAAAATGTCTCTTAAGGCATAGGTTTCAGTTAATGCTCTATCTAAAATTATTTCTTCTCGGGGGTTTAATCCTCCAACTAATAATTTAATTAAACTAATAAGGGTGAGAATATGAGAACGAAAAACTTCTTCGGGAGATTCATCTTCCCCTACTTTGGGAAAATCAAAAGGATTGATATTGTCTTCTGAGGCAACAGCAATTTTATAAAAACTGCCTCCCAATGATTCAGCAAAATACTGATATTCGTTTTCCGGGTCAATGATAATGACATCTGTGCCAAATAGCAAAGAGCGAAGAATTTCTAACTTTACAGCATAACTTTTTCCGGCTCCGGTTTGGGCAAAAACAACCATATTAGCATTAGGCAGGGAAAAGCGATCAAAAATAACCAAACTATTATTATGCTGATTAATTCCATAAAGAATGCCTTTGTTTTGAGAAAGGTCTAAGGAAGAAAAAGGAAAAATGGTAGAAGCCGGTTGAGAGTTCAAAGGAGTGGTTAAAAGTAATCTATCTAGCCCCAAAGGAAGAGTTGATTCCAGCCCTTCAAATTGACGGAAAATAGCCGTTTTAGAATAAATTAATTGTTGTTCCAAAATGCTTTTTATTTTTTTCTCTACTTCTTTTAATTCTTCTTGGGAATCAGCAAGAAAGGTAATATAAACCCCAACATCAAACATTTTTTCTGCTCCCTGCTGAATTAAATTTCTCAATTCTTCAACATTTTTTAAACCGATTTCTAATAATGGGTTTCTCACTAAATTTCTTTCTTGCTCTAAACTAATTTGGGCTTGAATTTCCGCTGATTTTTTTCTTAAATCCCTTAAAACTTTGGTACTATCAACTGGGTGATAGAAAACAGAAACGTCAAAGGCTTCATCAATATTAACAACTGATGAAAACCAGTTAATAGCTAAATAATTAGGATAAGTCAAAATAAAAATAGTAGAACAATATTTACTGCCTAATTTAATAAAAGAAGGATTAATTTGAAGCCCGGCTGGCGCAATAAAGTCCTCGAGGGTGGTAACTGCCTGCTCTCGGGAAATGACTGGCTGGGAAACATTAATTTTTGATTCTTTTTTAGAGAAAAAAGGAATATTTATCATTGAGTTTAAAATATATTTTTATTTGATTTCTGATTAAAACGAAAGATCGGTTTTAAATTCTCGTTCAAATGTTTCTGGGTTGTAAAGATTATAAAGGAGTTCAATAACTTCTTTTGTTGATAAAGCTCTTACTTCTACCCCTATCCTTGTTAAAGTATTAATAATTATCCCCTGTCTGATTAATAATTGTTGGTAATATTGATTAAACTCTTCGTCAGAAAGAGGTTTAGTGGCGCTAAAGGCCGTAGTTTTAATTTGAAACATTTCTTTAAAACTTTGAAGCAAATCAGAAAGAAAACTTTTAACCTCGATTTTTACTGGATCATAAGGAACAACCAAAAAGAATTTTTTAGTCATTATTTTATTCTCGGAAACTAATCCATTAATAAAAGAATAATAATCTTCACCCTGAATTTTTAAGAGTTCGTTAGTTTCTTTTTTAATTCTTTCTGCTAAAAAGGTTAAATAACTTTCAATATTAACTCTTCGGGAATGGCAGATAACTTCTAAAGGAAAATCAAGGTTATTCAATAAGGTTCTCCAGCCGGTAAGAATAATATTTTGCTCTTCTAAGGATTTTAAATCCATATTAATACCGGAAACCTGAAGGACCGATCTTAGAGAACCGTTTTTTAGAATAATTATTCCTCTTCTGATTTCTTTAACTGAAATTAAAGATTGAGTTGTTAAAAAATCTTTAGCCATTATTTTGATCTAAATATTGAGCAATTTTTTCTATTGCCTCTTCTGTTATTTCTTTTTTTATTTCAGGCTTCTCTTCTGGGGTAATTTTTTTTGGGGTTATTGCTTCTTTTTGAGAAACCGTTTTTTCTTTTGACCAGAGATACTCTTTAGGTACCCATAAATGCCTTAATAAATAAGGAAAAATTTGATACATCGGCATTCCCTCTATCTGGCCAAAAGCCAGTAAAAGAGTTAAAGGCAAACCGATCACCGCGATAATTACCCAAAAAGTGGGCTCCAAAACAAAGAATAAGCCAATAATAATTCCTCCGCCAACACAGATAATAGTTAACTGGGCAAAAGTTAAAATGCCCATTATTTTTGTTTCTTCTTTAATAAATTGAGGAACTGGGACTGGCATAAAATTATTAATTAAGGTTTTTTATCTTTTTGAGGAAACTCTTTAACTTTGGCGCCAATGATTAAGGGAGGTTCCTCGTTATTCGATTTACTTTGAGGATTTGATTCTTCTTCTGGAATAAATTCTTCATTATTACCAATATTCAAAATAGCTTCTTCTTTCTTTTCCTCAAAATATTTATATTGAGGAGATATTTTGGTTTCTTTCTGATTGGAAGTTTGATTGACATTTTTTGGGCCCTCTTTAATTGCTTTTTCTAATTCTTCTTTTACTTTTTCTGAAACGTTCTCCTTTTTTTTACTCATTATTTCTAGAAGTTTTTCCTGAATGTGTTTTTGTTCTTCTTCAGAGACCGTTGGCGGTTTGGCTCGTTTTAAATCTTTTATTTTATTAAGGGGTTTTTCAAGGGTAATGTGTTGAGGTTCTTTAACAGCAGACACACTTACTTCTTCTAAAATATCTGAGGAAGGGGTTAAATTTTTTTGGGATAACAATGGTGAATTCTCTTTCTTTAATGTTTGATTGTTTGGGGGCTGATTTTGAGGAATGGTTGGTGGAGGTATTGTTTCAGGTTTTTCTGGCTGAATTTCTTCTTTTTCTTTGTTAAGAAACTTTTCAAAAGGATTCGGAGCAACTGGTTGATTGATTTTTTGTTCAAAGGTTGAATTTTCTGGCTGTTGTTGCTGGAGGGCATCCATGAAAGATGCTGAGATATTATCAGGAGAGGTATATAAAGATAATTCTTGACTAACCGGAGCAAAAATTTTTTTTCTAATTAAATCCGCTACTATTTGCGCTTGATTTGAAGAGAGAGAAGTTTTATTCAAAATTTCCTTCTCTAGAGTTTTTTGATCTTTTATCAGCAATAAAATTTCTTCAACTGTTTCCATTATTGGTTCAAAATAATTTTCTATTGGTTCTATCTGGCAGATTTTTAAAATATCCTCTAAATCTTGACTTAATTGGTTAGAAGATAATAAATCCTGCAAGGAATTTGGCAGTTTATCAAATTTTTCTAAAAAAATTTTTGGATCAACCATTATAAGATGATTAAAAATTATTAAATATAATTATTATTTTTAAGGTTTATTAACTCGCTTGCTTCCCTTCTTTTGTTTCTCCTTCTTTTACCGTAAATAAACTATTAAGGAACCTATTTCGCAGATATCCTAATCTTCCCATTTCGCTTTGCAATTCTTGCTCCGAAGTAAACCCTTTGGTCTCTATCATTGCCTGTTTAAAGGTTTGGAGCCATTCATTTCTTTCTTGGGCATTCATTTTTCTAAAAACATCAGCCAAACTTTCTGGATCCATTTTTCTTTGAAGAATCAATTCGTTAAGGGTTTGATTTAATTGGCCAATATTTTGAAGATTTTTCAAGATATTAGTAATATCCATCTTTTTGATATCTTCTGGAGAGGCCTTTAATAAAGCTTCTTGAGTAGCATTTCTAATGGCAATTTTACTGGCTTCATCAGCATTCACTTTTTGTTTTTGCATAATTTCTTGAATATCTTTGTTAAATTGATCTGTTTGGACATATTGACGATAAAGATCTGGTCTATGGTCTTTTAACTCTTTTTTGTTAAAAGCCGGATGATTGACTACTTTTTGAAAAACAGCCATTAGCTCTTCATTAGTAGAATCAAGCTTGCCTTTTTCAATTAATTTAGAAAAACCAGCCGCAGCCAAAAACGGATTTTTTCTATTAGCCAAGATATCTCGTTCAATTTGTTCAGCCGTCATTTTATCAAATCGGCCACTTAAGGCTTTTTCTCTTTCAGCAGCAACATTTTGGGTTGAGGTCTGCATTTTAAGACCGGTATTATGCAAGGGTCGGAAACGAGATTTTTCTAATCTTTCAGCTATCGATTTCCAAGCTTGACCAGTTGTTCCTTGGCCGGCAACTACTCGGGAAGAAAATGCTCCGCCAATCACGCCAGCTAAACCGCCCATAGCCACAGTGACTACTCCAGAAAGACCAGAAATTATTTTTTCCGTTATTCCTCCTGATTGTTTAATAGAAATTACCAATCCAGCCACTAAGAACATACTAAAAAGAACTAATTGGATAATTGAAGCTAAGATACCCCCTTGGCTGATTTGACTGACATTTAAAATAGTAATGCCGGTATACAAAAGAAAGCTAAAGATCACTGGCACTAAACACCATTGAATAAAGAAACTCCACCATTTCCTAAAATAGGAAGCAGTAGCGGGAAATATCCAACTGGCAAAAGTTAAAGGAGCAACAACTAAAAGAATGCACATCAGAACTGCTCTTAAAATCATGACCAAAAAAGTGGCAAATAAAGTTAAAATGGCAAAAAAGCCGATTAAAATTAAAGCGATGGCAATTAATAAGAATTTGGCAACATAACCTTGTCGGGCGGCGTAATCAATCACTCCTTCGGTGGTTTCTGATCCGCCAGCTATTTGGGCTATGCCTTGATCAAGAAAAGCTGGTGCTGTTGCTTGGTTGTTACTAATGGCAAAACCAAAAGATTTTAATATAGCGAGACCTAAATTAGCATTTTCTCCTTTGGCGGCGTTTAAGAAATAGAAAGAAAGAAAATTGCTCACGTCAATAACCATTCCCGGAATAATCAAAGAAAAATTAACTAATAAAGCAACCACCACTAATTTCCATAAAGTATTTTTCCAGCCCCACTTTTCAATTCTTAACATTGTGGCAACCGCAATAATAATCATTCCGATAATCAAGACTAAATTAACTAAATCCCGCATAAACGTCCAAACTTCTCTGACTCCGGGATTAGTAGAAAATCCGCCATAGGTTTGAGGATTAATTGCCCACAAAATAGCATTCACTTCTAAATTCATAATATAGGAAATAGCCGCGCCAATGCCATCAATTAAAGCATACATTATTTGACAGAAAACTTGAGTAATCCAAGATTCAATTCGGCATTTCCAAAGAGCTTCGCCGCTCTTACCGCATTCTTCATAATCCTGTTTAGCCATTGCTCGGCAAACAGTTTTTGATTGTGATTCTTGAGCAGTGGATTGAGTTGAAGCAACCGGTGATGGGGTAATATTTACATCCTCCCCCGAAGTTTCTAATTCTGTTTCTAGAGGATCACAACACGCGTTTAAATTTTTTTGTTGCTCAGAAGTAAGAGTGCTTAGATTTTTTTGAATTGCTGAAAATGGTTCACAACAAGTATTGTAATAAGAGATAGGGCCGCCGAGAGCTCTTATTTGAGTATTACAATCTCCCAAGCATTTGTTTATAAACGTTGAAATATCCTCCTTTTCTCCAATAAGATATTTCCCTTCCCCTTGCTCAAATAAATTTTCACTAATTGTATTTTTTAAAGTCCCACAATCTCCTACGAAACATAAATTGCCATCGATGTTATATGTTTCATCTGGATTTTCAAGACAATAGGCACAACATTGTTCGAATATTTGGTAAGCAAAAATTTTTGCCTCCTCACTTATAGTAAAACCCTCATAAGCGCTTTTTATTAGCTCTTGATCACATCCCCATTTATAATTAGGGTAATTCTCTGGTTGAGCTTGTTTGCATAATCTTTCAATTGCGGTCCTTTGATCTGTTGTTAAACCTTTACTGGGAATTGCTGTGCAGCAAACCTCATAATAAGTTTTCGGATATTTTTCAATTTCTGCCTCTATTCCTTGCCAAGCACATTTTCTATAAAACTCTTCGGCTGTTTCTGCTAAAGCACTTTTTCCAATAAAAAAACTCAAAAAAATTAAAACACTGATTGATAGAATATTTTTAAAATTTTTTGGGAGTTTCATGATAGTTGTTATTTTAATATTATATAAAACTTATTATTAATAATCAATAGTCAAGGTTTGGGTATTATTATTTAGTTAACTCAACTTGCGATGTCGTTAATTCGACTTCCGTTATCAATAATTCATTTTTCAATTCATTACTAATTCCTGAAAAATTTTTAACCAATCATCAAGAGACAGAGCCGCTGGTCTGATTGTCAATTGAAGGTTATTTTTTAAGAGATATTTCTCAATTTTCTCTTTGGGGATTATGGTCTTTAAATTATTAAGGAGAGTTTTTCTTGGTTGGGAAAAACCGGCTTTCACTAATTGAATAAATTTTTTCTCTAACTTAGGATTAGAAATATATTGATTTTTTAAAGGTATCAGCTTAATAATCGCTGAATCAACTTTTGGGGGAGGAGAAAAATTCCCTTTTTTAACAATTTGAATTATTTTTGGCTGAAAATAAAATTGGGTTAAAACCGCAAGAAGATTCATTTTTGGAGGCTGGGCAACAATTCTTTCCGCCACTTCTTTTTGAACCATTAAAACTACTAATTTTGGCTTATTTTGCTTATTTTGAAGATTCATTAATAACCGCAAAAGATAAGAAGTTAAATAATAAGGAATATTGCCGACAATTTTATAGCCTTTATTATAATCTTTGCTTTGAATAATTTCTTGAATTTTCTCTTCCTTTAAAATTTCTCGGATATCTCCTTCTATAAGAATTAAATTTTTATTATTAGCAAATTTTTCTTTCAGATAGCCAATTAATTTTGGATCTTTCTCAATGGCAATAATTTTTTCATTTGAGAGGATTAATTCCTGAGTTAAAAACCCTGTTCCCGGTCCGATTTCCACAATAATTTCTCCTTTTTTAATCTCTAATTCTTTAACTATTTTTTGAGCTATCTTTTGATTTTTTAAAAACACCTGGCCTAATTTTCTTGACATTGAATAATTGATTTGTTAGAATTATCAAAGGGTTTTTTTAACCCTTTTTTAATTAAGATTCTTATTGAGAATACCATTTTTAAGCCCATAAAACAATTTTTTCTTTCTTTTCCCTTTGGGAAAAAGCAGCAAAAAGGGCAGCCGGCAATAGCCCCTTTGGTTTTATTGTTTATTTTATCCTTGTTGCTGGGAAATTACTATATTTTTTCTTCAGCTACTATTGTTAAAGGAAAAGAAATGCCAATAGTTATTCAGGGCAATAAAGAAAATAATGGGGACGGAGATTTTCTAACTAAAAATGCTTTCGCCTATTATGATTTGCCTAGAGGAGAGAATATTATTGAAGAAGATGTTCAATCTCAATATCCGGAAGCCGAATTCTTTTTGGTGGTTGATAATGGATTTTTAGCAAAAAATGTGGCGGTTCAAGATTATTCTTCAATAACAGCAAGCAGAAAAAATATTATTACTTATATAGTTAAAGAAGGTGATTCTCCATCCAAAATTGCTGCTCAATTTGGAGTTAGTTTAAATACAATTTTATGGGCTAATAATTTAAAAAGCGGTTCAGTAATTAAACCGGGTCAGGAATTGCTTATTTTGCCAATTACCGGGGTTTATCATACGGTTCAAAAAGGAGAAACTTTATCAGCAATTGCTAAAAAATATAGCGTTTCTGTTGGGGAAATCAAAGAATTTAATGAGATAGGCGATATTTTAGCTGAAGGAACCCAATTAATTATTCCCAATGGGAAAATGCCAGCCACTCCTTCGACGAAAACTTCAATTAGTTCTAGCGCTTCCAAATCTTCGTCTGCTAGTACCTCTTTAGCGGCAAAAAATGGTTTAAAGCCAATGACTGAGGATGTTTCTGGTTGGCAAAAGCTAGATAGTTCGTTTTTGTATCCAACTAACGGTGGCTATAATAAAGGCATTTTACATTATTATAACGCTGTTGATATTATTAATTATTGCGGTTCTCCAATTTACGCTGCTGCTGATGGTTTAATTGTTGAAGTAAAATCTTCTGGTTATAATAATGGTTATGGTTCTTATGTAAAAATTCAGCATTTTGCTGATTTTAAAAACACGATTACTGTTTATGCCCATTTGGGTTCAGTTTTGGTGAGTGAAGGGCAAAAAGTTAGCCAAGGAGCATTAATTGGAAAAATGGGTGATACTGGTAATGCTAATGGTTGTCATCTTCATTTTGAAGTGAGGAATGCTCAGAACCCTTTTGTTTTAAAACAGTAATTAAAAATTAGCTAACAAATTTTCAGTTTTATATTGTAAGGCTTCTGAAAGATGCTCTTTTTTAATTTTCTCTTCTCCTTCTAAATCAGCAATTGTTCGGCTAACTTTTAAAAGACGATGACAAGCCCGGGGAGATAAATAATAATGGTCAATGGCTTTTTTGAAAGATAATTCAGTTTCTTGGTCCAAAGAACAATATTGGTTAATTTCTTTTAGGCTCATTTCTGAATTGGTAAAAATCTTGTTTGCTTGAAACCTTTGCTTTTGCCTTTCCCGGGATTCTTTAATTTGATTTTTAATTTTGAAAACAATTTCTTTTTGTTCTTCTTGAGACAAAAATTCTTCGGAGGTTAAACGAAAAACATTAATAATAATATCAATTCTATCCAAGAAAGGACCGGAGATTTTCTTTCGGTATCTTAATACATCAATTGGTCGGCAAAGACATTCTTTTTCCGGGTCATGAAAATAACCGCAAGGACAGGGATTCATGGCGGAAATAAGAATAAATTTGGCTGGGAATTGCATTCGGGCGTTAGCTCTGGCAATAGAGATCTTTCCTTCTTCTAGTGGCTGACGAAGTCCTTCTAAAACATCTCTTCTAAATTCTGGTAATTCATCAAGGAATAAAACTCCTCGGTGAGCTAAAGTTATTTCTCCGGGTTGGGGAATCACGCCGCCGCCAAGAAGAGCCACGCTGGAAGAGCTATGATGGGGTTGGCGAAAAGGAGGAGAAGTGATAATCGGATTATTATGATCTAATAAACCGGCAATACTATAAATTTTAGTTACCTCTAGTGATTCTTCCTGATTTAAAGGCGGCAAAAGAGAATGGAAGGCTTTGGCTAATAAGGTTTTGCCTGAACCCGGTGGCCCAACCATCAAAACATTATGAGCGCCAGCAGCAGCAATAGTCAATGCTCTTTTGGCTTTCTCCTGACCCTTAATTAAAGAAAAATCTCCCAAAGAATTATCTTCTTGGAGATTTTTTAGATGAGGTAAAGAAGGAGCAATTCGAGTGTTGCCGTTTAAATAACTAGTTACTTCTTTTAAATTATTTAAACCAATTAATTTTAAATGATAGTTATTTTTTAAAGCGGCGGTTGCTTCTTTTAAATTTCCTCTGGGAAGAAAAAGCTCTTGAAAATTATTTTCTTGGGCAAAAAGAGTAATTGGTAAAACTCCATTAACTGGTCGTAATTCACCATTCAAAGTTAATTCACCAATAAAAAGTTTTTTCTCCGTCACAAATGACTTTAGTTGACCGGAAGCAACAAGATAGCCAATAGCCATAGCGAGATCGTAATGAGAACCAGTTTTTTTAAAATCGGCTGGAGCTAAATTAATAGTAATTTTTTTATTAGCTCTTAAAGGAGATTTCGCCCCAATGTTTTTAATGGCAGCTGAAATTCTTTGTTTAGCTTCTTTAATGGCTAAATCTGGTAGACCAACAATATTAAAAGCATGAAGACCATTAGAAACATCAACTTCAACAGACACTAATAAATTATCTAAACCAAAAAAAGCGGCGGAATAAATTTTAGCAAACATTTTATTATCCCGCCGTTTTTAATTTAAATAGTTTAAAATTGAATTATTAGCATCGGAAGTTTAATTAACGACATCGCAAGTCGTTACGAAGTAACGACTTGCGATGTCCAAACATTGAAAATTGAAAAATTGTTCAATGCTATTTTAGGTCATTTTTTGGTTGGAACATTTCATGCAGAATCGAGCTGCTGGATTAGCTTTTAATCGGGCAATTTCTATTTTTTGATGGCAATTTTCGCATTCGCCATACTGACCATTTTCTATTTTTTCTAAAGCATCATTAACGTCTTTTAAACGTAATTCTAATGAATGCTCTAAAGCCAAAAGAGTCTCATATTGCTCTACTTCTTCAGCATCCTCGTCAGGAGCAGAAGACCTTTCTAAGTATGGAAAACGAGTATCATAATCGTCAGGAATTTTTTTGTCTTTATCAGCAAATTTTAAAAGATCCTTTTTTAAAAGGTCTTTTTCCTCGAGTAATTTCTTTTTAAGCTCTTGAATTAACTGTTTTTCCATTGCTACTATCTTAGGGTTTTTTCTTTAAAAAGTCAAGAAAATCCAATTTGAATTTTTTTCTGAATAATGTTAAAATTTCTAAAATAAAACATAGGCGGCAGTAGTTCAGTGGTAGAACGCTTCCTTGCCAAGGAAGAGGCCGCCGGTTCAAATCCGGTCTGCCGCTCAAATTTTTACGAGATAATAAAAATTAAAAATCTTCGTTTTCTAAACTTTTAATTTCGCTGATGATTTTTTTTGTCTCTTTCCAGAAGAGATTTTTAAAATCAGCAAAATATTTTTTTAAGAATTCTTCTTTTTCTTTTTCAGAACCTGAGTTTAAAATTCTGACAAAATCTCCTTTTATTTCTTCGTCAAGGTTATTATAAATTTGGAGAGTAGTTTTTTCTATCAAACTGTTGTATAAATTTAATAAAAGTTTTTTTGTTTCCGGTGATAAAGAGTTTAATAAATTTTGTTCCATAGGACAAAATTTTGAAAAATATTTTAATTTTTTTCGACCGATAAAGGCGTAAAATGATTATTAATTTTTATTGTTGATGAATAAAATGTTTTTAGTCCTTATTATTAATTGATTTTAATCACAGTTTTATTTTTACTGAAGCTGCTTGTTTAGCGGTTTTGTTAGCCCATTCTATTCCCTGAATAATGATTATGGCGCAAAGCATTACCCAAGACAAACCGGTTAAAATTAAACCCGATTTTAATAAGCTTTCTTTAGCTTTTTCAGTGGCTTTTTTCACTTCTTCTTTTTTTTCTGGCTCAGTTGATTCAGTAATTTTTTCAATATCTTTTTTAAAATTATTCAAAATCTCATTAAGTTTTTCCCGACTCTGGGGATTTTCTAAAATTTTTGTTATTTTTTTAATAAATTCCGGATCTGAGCCAATAGCTTGGTTAAACAATTCAAAAACTGTTTTGCTAGATATGCCTTCTAAAGCTGATTCTTCCGGAGTAATTTTTTCAATATCAACCCCAAAGTTTTTGATTATTTCTTGAGCTTTTTTGTCTTTGTCTTTTACATCAACAAAATTAATCAAATCTTTCTCGATATTATTTTTCAGCGCTTCATTTTGAATATTACTATCAATTAATTCTTTTAAGTTTTGGTAGCTAACTCCTTTTAAAGAAAGAATATCAAAACAAGCCTGATAGCCATTTTCACTAAAAACCGGGGAGATATTTTTTTCTTTTAATTGATTTAATAATTCTTGATCGTCTTTGATATTTTCAAAGGGATTTTTATCTTTTAGCCAACGATTAATAAACTTAACTACTATTTCTGTTTTTTCTTTTTCCGGAATTGGTCTTAAAGTTTCCTCGTCAAACCATTTATTTTCTACGCTGTTACTCATTAATAAAGCTGTTTTTATTGCCTGCTGGTTAAAATTAGCTAGATTCTTTAAATTATTGTCTTCGATAATTTTTATTTTTTTCTCTTCTTCGGTTTTTGGCTCTTTCTTTATCGTATTAAAATCTACTTCTTTTAATTCTTTTTGCCAAAGATTAAAACATTTATCAAAAAGACTGGTCCTTTCTTCTTTATCAGCGAAGAAAATCTGATCTTCTAAACAAACATTCACTAAGTTGGAAAGAATTGCTGTTTTTTTACTTTCTTCAACGATGATATCTTTAGTTAATTCTTTTTTTTCTTTAAAACCGGGTTCATCTTTTTCTAGTTCTTTGAAAACATTGTCAATAATTTCCTTGTTCTTTTTTTTGGCTTGTTTTTCTTCAAGGTTTTTTGATTCTTTTAATAAATCTAAATAAAAAGTTAGCCTTTCTTGAGGGTTTTTAATTTCTTTTACCAATAAATATTTATCCTCAAATTTTTTGAGGTTTTCTTTTTGTTGTTCTTTTTCCTGTTTTTCTTCCGGACTGATAATCTTTTCTTTTTTTGTTTTTTTGGCCTCTTTTCTTTCTGATTCCAATTGTTGTTCTGGATTTTGTTGTTCCTCTTGTTCTTCTGAAGTTTTTTGTTGTTCTGGCCATTCTCCTGGAGGATAATAGCCAAAATCTCCTTTAAACTGAATCATTAATAAAATAAAGATTAAGTTATTAATTTAATAGCCCACAACTTTTTAAAAATTGTGGGCTAATTTTATTTTTTAGTTTTAATGATTTCGTCAATAAGTCCGTATTTTTTTGCTTGTTCTGGTGTCAACCAAAAATCTCGATCAGTATCTTTTTCTATTGTCGACACTGGTTGATTGGTATGGCTAGAAAGAATCTGGTTTAACTGTTTTTTTACTTTAACGATTTGTTGAGCAGCAATTTCTACGTCTTTAGCTTGACCTTCTGCTCCACCCATTACCTGATGCAATAAAATTTTTGAATTAGGCAAAGCCATTCTTTTGCCTTTTTTCCCTGCTGCTAAAAGGACGGCTGCTCCGGAAGCTGCCATTCCCATACAAAAAGTTGCTACATCTGGCTTGACATACTGCATTGTGTCATAAATAGCTAAAGTAGAAGTTACTGAACCACCGGGAGAATTAATATAGAAAAGAATATCTTTTTTCGGGTCCTCATGCTCTAAGAAAAGCATTTGAGCAATAATAATATTAGCCACTGTATCATCAATTGGCGTTCCTAAAAAAATAATTCTTTCTTTCAATAGCCGGGAATAAATATCATAAGCTCTTTCCCCCATTGATGTTTTTTCAATGACAGTTGGCACAAGAACTGTTTCTGACAAAATAGATGGTAATTCTTTCATTTTTATTTATTAGATTTAATTTTCTATTTAATTTTTCTTTATTAGGCAGTTGAAATTATATCAAAAAATTTCCAAAAAATCAATGAGAATTTTATTGTGCCCTCGGGAGGAATCGAACCTCCATCTCAGGCTTAGAAGGCCCGTGCTCTATCCGTTAAGCGACGAGGGCTAATTATTTAGATTAACATTTTTTTTGGTTGAAATCAACCCGTTTTTATGTTATTCTAATTATTAATATTACTTTTTTCAAATTTAAGATGTTTAAGATGGTGACCATGGTGTAATGGTCAGCACGGCAGTCTGTGGAACTGCCAGCGAGGGTTCGAATCCCTCTGGTCACCCTTTGTTTATAGTTATTAAAAAGAACGGATTTAAATCCGTTCTTTTTAATTCCTTACCTTCTATTTCTTTAAGAACGCCTTTCTTGTTTTGCTAAGATGATAATCTCTTATTTTTGTTTCCAAATTAGCAAAAGCCAGTTTCCCCTTCGGGTTAAATTTCAGATAATACCAGAGACCAAGAGTCAAAGAAGAACTAGCTAATAAAGAGTAAAACAAACTATTATTCATTCCTGTTTTAATGGTAGAAGCGTCAATAACCTTTGGATAAATAGTAATAGTCATTGAATCGCTTCTAGAATTAATTTCTAACCCTTGAATGTTAATGTTGTTAGTGAAAGTACCATAACCATTGTTAACTGAAACCTGAAAAGTAATCACTTTTGTTTCGCCAGCATTAAGACTAGGCAAATAGATTCCATTTTGGGTTATTCCATCTGGTTGGATGAGACCATTAATTTTTGTTGATCCATTCAGATAGCTGAAAACAGCTGGTAAGGTGTCTTTAACAAGAACGTTGGTTAAATTTCGAGAAGAAGGATTAGTGATGGTTATGTAAAACTCTATTATTTCAGAAGGATTAGCAGAAATATTTTCTGAGTAAACTCTTTCTCCCCGGGAAAGATTTCTCCCTGTTTTGTTGATTGATAAATCTATTAGACTTGTAGGAATGGGTGAATTAACGTGAAGAATTAAATTTTGCGTGACTACTCCTCGTGGGCCAGAGCAAGTTAAGGAATACTCAGTATCGTTTAAAGGAGTCACTAACTCTGAGCCGGCGATGCTTTTCCCGCCAGACCAGCCAAGAGTAGCATAGCAGTAATCAACCCGGCTTGCTGACCAATGAAGATAAGTTGCTTCTCCCTGATTTAAATAATATTTGTCAGCCCAAAAGCTTAAAGCAGGTGGTTCAGTTGGATAAACAGGGTAAACAGGATAAACTGGATAAACTGGACAATTAGGGCAAGTCGGCATAGTAGTCGTAGTAGTTGTAGTAGTGGTAGTAGCCGGTTTAGTTGTAGTAGTGGTAGCGGGTGGTTTAGTAGTATCTGTGGTTGGGTAAATAGGATAAGAGGTTGGATGAGGAGTACAACCCGTGGATGGACAGGTAGTAACAGTAGTAGGAGTATAAATAGGATAAGAGGTTGGATGAGGAGTACAAGAAGATGAAGTACAAGAAGAATGAGTAGTTGGATTACTGGTATTTGTGTGAGAACTAGAAGAAGGAACAGAAGAATGGGGCTCTGAGGTTGTTCCTGCGGAGTAAATAGGATAAGAAGTACTGTGAGAAGTGCAATGGCCAGAGGAGCAAGAAACAGCAAAAGTAGGGCTGGTTAAAGCCATTAAGCTAAGAGAAATAA
>JAKJEG010000022.1 GCA_022705545.1 Patescibacteria group bacterium
CTGAAAATTTAAACGGGTAAAAGTAATATTATTATCTTGACCTATTTTATCAAGAATTGCCAAAGTTTGTTCTGTTTGAGGGTTATCCGGTAAAGCCACCTCCATATTTTCAACTTGAGGCGCTAGAGCATTATAATTTTCAATTAAAGATTGAGTTTTTGCCAAGTATTCCTGAGTGATTCTGATTTTTTCTTCAGTTTCCGCAATTGATTCTTTAAGTATTTGATGCCGATCCAAACTTGGCTGAATAAAATTTAAACCGATAAAAATTATTCCTCCCAAAAGGATAGTGATTGCAAGAATAGCCAGATTTTGTTTAGCAGTTTCTTTCATTTTTAAAAGTTATTAATATTGATTAATTTCTTCTTCATTAAAAATTTGTCCTTGTTGAATTTCCTCTTGGTTTATTCCTTCTGATGGCTGAAGTGAATTAATACCCTCTGATTGAAAGCTCAAACCTTCTTTTTTCAAATAAATATCCAAAGAAAAATCAGAAGTTTGAGTCCTTCTTTCTAAATCTCTTAAAATTACTCCATCAATTAAATTAGTAGAATTTAAAATTTGATTAGCCATCGCACCATACACCGTTTTTGCTAAAATTTCATTATCTTTCGCCTGACCGCTTAAAGAAACCTTTAAATTATCGCCGGTGAAGGTTAAATAATCATAATAAACATCAGCCGGAGTGATTGATTCCAACCAATCAAAAAAATAAGAAAAATAAATATGATCAGTTAAAATCTGATTTAAAGTGTCGATTTTTCTTTCCAATTTAATAACTTCCAGCTGTTTATCTATTGGCAATTGATTTTTTAATTCTTCTAATTGATTATCCAACTGAGCTAAACGTTGTTCTTCCCGATTAAGGTAAATTTGTAAAAAGAAATTCAATCCAATTGTCAAAGCAAGTAAAACAATAAAGAAAATTAATAATCCTCTTGGCCAAGCAGACGGCAAGGGTTTTACTTTCAAGGACTCGTATTGATAATTTTCTACCATATTAAAATTTAATTCTTTATTTCCTCTTTCTATTTTACTAAATTTTTAAAAGTCAAGCAAGTGGAAAAACTTATTAGCAAAATTTGTCATTCAATTAACGACTTGCGCTGTCCAAAAATTGGAAAACTTCTTTATTATAATAATCCTTTTAAGCCAATGGCACAAGCAGGAGTTAAAATTGGAGCCAGTTCTCTAATTATCGGCGTTATTTCTGCTTGAAAATCAATCATTCCCCACGAAAATGGATCACCAATTGCTACTGGCAAAGATAATCTTTGAGCGCAAAGATCAGAAAAACCAATTAAGTTGGCTCCTCCCCCTATCAAAATCACTTTCTCAACCTTCATTTTTTCATTCAAATAATAAGTATTAATTGCTTTTTCTGCTTCCCGAAAAATACTTTCTAATAGTGGCTGAAGAAGATTCGATAAATTAATTCCTCTTTCAAAATTTAAATTTAATCCATAAGTTTTTTTCAGCTGTTCAGCCCTTAAAGGATTAATTGCCAAACCATTAGCCATAACCCGAGTAAAATCTCCTCCCCCAATTTCAAGATCAGAAGTATATCTTAATTTTCCTTCATTCAAAACAGAAATCGAGGTCATTCGCCCGCCAATATCAATAATTAAAACAGAGCCTTTTTCTTTCATCCCTATCAAACGACTAATGGCTGTAGATTCTAATTCTAAACTTAAAAGATTTAATTTCGCCAGCTCAGCCGTTTTCATATAACGTTTAATATGTTCAGTTGGAACCGCAATTAATAAAATTTTTAATTCCGGCCCTTCTTCTAACACCTGCCAATCTAAAGTTGTTTCTTTTAAGGGCATTGGGATGTATTGTTCTGCTTGGTATTTAATTGCTTTGGATAAATCCCGACTAGACATATTTGGCATCTTGATCGTTGTCGTAAAACCCAAAAAATTAGGCAAACCAATTAAGGCCTCTTTTGTCTGGATTTTACTTTTTTTTAATAATTCTGTAATTAATAAAGCCGTACTGTCTTCTAACAATTTTAAATTAGGAGTTTGGACTGCATCATTAACTCTTTCTAAGTGGCCATATTTTTCTAAGATGCCATAACTAGTCATTGAGATCCCCCTTGCTTTTTTTGATAATTCAACTATTTTAATGGCAGTAGTACCAATATCAATTCCTAAAAAAGTATTTTTAAATAATTTGAAAAACATTTTATTTTTTTGTTTAATATAATTATACAAAAAATGTTAATTTTTAACAAATCTAATTCTCAGAAAATTCTTTTTTTAAAAGATCAAGCTAAAAATCTAATTTTGGATATTTTATTTCCTTATCACTGTATCCACTGCTACCAAGAAAGTAAAAATATTCTTTGCTCTGAGTGTTTAAAAATGATTCCTTTACTATCAGAATTTACCTGCCCTAATTGCCAGAAAACAATGGCTAATTTTTCTCATCACTGTTATCAAAAAAATAATTATTTATCCTCTTTAGGAGCAGCTTCTTTTTATGAAAATGAAATTTTAAAAAAAGCAATTTTTGCTTTTAAATATCAACCAATCAAAGAAGCTTATTTACCTTTATCAGAAAAAATGATTCTTTTTTTAAAAAACAGTTCTTTTTTCAATTATCTTCTTAAGAGCAGCCGGGAGGATCTTGTTGTTGCCCCAATTCCCCTTCATCAAAAAAAAGAAAAGCAAAGAGGGTTTAACCAGTCAGATTTATTGGCTCAAGAAATTGCCCAAGAATTTTCCCTTTTTTATCAAAAAGATCTTTTAACCAGAATAAAAAATAATTCTCCTCAGGCTAACATCAATAATCCTTTAGAAAGAAAACAAAATGTCTCAAATATTTTTCAAGTGAACAAAAAATATTTAAAAGAAAATAGTCAAAATAATTTTTTAAAAAGCAAAATCATTCTTTTAGTTGATGACGTTTTTACTACTGGGGCTACTTTAAACGAAGCCGCCAAAGTATTAAAGCAAAATGGCGCTAAGAAAATAGTTGGTCTAGTATTAGCAAAATAATTCTAAAATAGATCTCTTTAGATTCACGCCTTTAAAGCAACTCAGTTTTCAATATTTGGACAGCGCAAGTCGTTACTTTCTAACGACTTGCGATGTCGTTAATTAAATTTAAAAGCCTGAATCCCCTTTAACCAAAAATAATTTCTTGGATTTTTTTGCTCATTGATTCTGGATCTTCTTGCTGAAAAATATTTCGGCCAACCGCTACTCCGTCTAAACCAGCCTTCAGAGATTCTTTCAAGTTGTTTAAAAATTCTTCTTCCGCTAATTTTTCTCCACCGGAAAGCAAAATTTTTAAAGAAGGGCAATACTTTCTGGCTTTTTTTAATTCTTCTTTTGAGCCGGGATATTTAATTTTTACCATATCAGCGCCTAATTCTAATCCCAATCGGCAGGCATTAGCCGTAAAATTTTCCCAAGATAATATTTCTTTTGAAACCGGATATAGCCATAAAATTGTTATTAAATTTCTTTCCCTGGCTTCTTCCTGAATTTTTCCAAACTCTTTAATCATTTCTTTCTCAAATTGACTGCCTAAATAAATAGTATAGCCAACTCCTTTCGCCCCTAATTCTTGGGCGTATTTTACAGAACAATCAGCGCTGACCAAAGAATCATTTTCCCGCAAAAAAGGCGATTTACCATTAAGTTTAATAATTAAAGGAACCTTTTTAGAAACGGGAAAAAGTAATTCTCCTAAACCTTTACGAAGAACCAAACCGGTATAACCATTATTAGCGGCTAATTCCAGAATATTTTCCGGCAAAAGCGAAAAATCATTGAAATCACTAATTCCATGCTCAAAACCATGGTCATAAGCTAAAATCATTGCTTTTCCGTTTTTTAAAAATGGATTGTTTAATTTTCTCATATTACCAGTTTAAAGTTTAATTTTTTTAATTTTTATCTGGTTTAATTTATTTTTTTGAATATTTTTCCAATCCAAAATCCCGGTTTTTGCTCCTAAAAAATTTACCACCGAAGAAGAATTTATTAAAGCCAAACGCATTGCTTCTTCAATATTTTTTTCATTAATTACATTTTTTTTAATAAGAAAAGAAGTAAAAGTAGCCGCAAAAGCATCACCAGCACCCGTAGCATCTGGCTGTTTTAACTCTTTTTCTACTTTTAATGGTTTTTTGATAAATTTTCGGTAATTAACGATTCTTGCAGAATACAGATACTGACCGTCAGAAACACTCACGCCCTTTTTACCTTTGGTCATTACTACGATACCGTTTATTAAAGAATCTAATTTCTGAAAAATCAAACCTTCTTTTAAATAATCGACATCGCTTAAATAAGAAGCTTCTTCCTGATTGCAAATAAAAATATCAAAAAGAGATAAAAATTGAGGATAATTTTTCAAAAAAGATAATTCGTATTTTCCCGGATTAATAGCCATTTTAATCCCCTGTCTTTTTTTCAATCCCAAAAAGAATTCTAAATTTTTTGGATTTTTTCCTAAAGATCCCAAAAACAGCCATCGGGCATTGATTTTTTTCACCGGGATTTCTTTAGAAGAAAAAAATTCATTAGCTCCTTTGTAATTTAAAATTGTTCTTTCGCCAAAATCAGTCAATAAAATCACTGAATACGCTGTTGGCTTATCACGATCTTCTTGAACCAGATTCAGTTCAATTCCTTCTTTAATCATTTCTCTTTTAATGGTCTCGCCGGAAACATCTTTCCCCACTCGAAAAATTGCTCCGGTTTTTAATCCCATTTTTTTAAAAACAACAGCGGTATTCGTTGCTCCGCCACCGGTCATAAAATAAACAGAAGGAACAGTTATTTTTGCTCCCAAAGGCAAACAAATTCCTTTTTTGGTTATTAACCGGTCATCTTCAACAATTAAAAAATTTATTCCTTTAAAAAAAGCATCTCGAGTAGCTGAACCAATTGTTAAAACGTCTAGCATATCGTCTAATTTATTTCTAAGAGAAGATGGTTTATTTTTTTATTAATAATTAAATAATTAATCAATTTTCAATGAAGGAATCCCCTTTCGGGGAGATCGCCACGTCGCTACGCTCCTCGCGATGACAGAAAAAAATGTCATTACGAGAAATGAGCAAAACAAATGACGAAGCAATCTCTACCGCAGGTAGGTACCTTAAATCAATTTTCTATTTTCTATCTTCAGAACCATTTTCCAATTTCTATTAACTCGTTAATTCGTTAACTCGTTAACTCGTTAACTCAACTTGCGATGTCGTCAATTGAAGTCTTAAAAATTTGAATCTATCTTAATTTTAAAATTTCAAAAAACGAACGATTGGCTTCAATGATTTTTTTGGCTTCTTCTTCCTCTAAACCCTTTTTTCCTTTTAAACTTTGATCTAAAACTTTTTCTGAGCGGAATAATTGCAAATAATAGGCTCTGGCTGGTTTTATCCAGTTAATTATCTCCTGAAGATCGTCTTGACTTAAAAAAGGGGCTAAAGTTGTCCGGAATTCATAATCTATTTTTCCTTCTTTTAAAAGATTAATGCTCTTTTCTATCTTGCTCTCAATATTTTTTTGCTCGGTTAAAAGATAATATTTATTTTTTGGCGCTTTAACATCCATCGCTACATAATCAACTAATTTTTTATCTATTAAATCTTCCAGCTCTTCTGGAAAAGAACCATTATGATCTAATTTTATCAAAAATCCCAATTCTTTGATTTTTTTTAAAAAC
>JAKJEG010000023.1 GCA_022705545.1 Patescibacteria group bacterium
ATTTTAGCAGTAATTGCCGTAGCATTGGTTGCTTTTATGATTTGGCTTTTTACACCATCAAAATCAAAAAAGCAACAACACGAAGAATAAAAAAGGAGGGTTTTTTTACCCTCCTTTTACTTTTAATTTTGTGATTTGTTTCACGTGAAACAAATCACAATGTTTTTGATTCAAAATGTTTCACGTGAAACATTTTTATTAATGATTTTTTAATTGATAGTCAGTTGCTTTTTGAATTTCTTCAGCTTTTACAGCCATCCAGTTATTTAAAAATGTCTGTTGGATAAATTTTTGGCTTAATAATCCTTGGAATTTTTTGCAGGTGATATCTTCGAGTTGAAAATAATCAATTTCTGTTAAGATTTTTTTTCGAAGTAATCTTTGCCTAATAATGATCTGGGTGAACAAAAAAACTTTTTGTTTTAAGAGTCGTATTCTATTTTTACCACGAGTTGCATTGTCTAATTGAGATTTTAGGAGTTGATATCGATTTTTATTTTTTCTAATCTCTTGTCGTAAATTCTGAGGCGATTCTTCCAAAATTATGGTTAAATTAATTCTTTCCTCCGGAAAACTATTTTTTATCATTTTTAGTACCTCCTTTTATCTTGTGAAATGTTTCACGTGAAACATTTCACAATGTTTTTTTGATTCAAAATGTTTCACGTGAAACATTTTGAATTATTAAAACCCTGAAACTTGCAAAAAATCCTTTATTTATCAATGTTTCACACTTTGTTTCACACAATGTTTCACGTGAAACAAATCACTTTCTCGGCGATATTGAAATGTTTCACGTGAAACATTTCAATATTGCCTCTTTGCTATTAAACCCAGAAAGACGTAAAATTCTCTTTTGCCTCTTGACAAAATAGTCAGTTTATTGTCTTTTTTTAGCAAAAAAGCCAAAATATTTTCAAAGATTTGAAAATTTTAAGGAACTGATTTTATCCTATCATAAATACAACATTTGTCAACTTTTAATATTCCAATTCTTGATTTTGATAATGTTTTATTTGAGGACTTGATAAGTTCTTAGGATCTAAAGAAATGCTGATAAAGTCAAAGCGCCATTTTATTTCTTCTTGATTTAATGAAGATAAATAGCTTAAAATGGCTTTTTTTAACCGTTTAATTTTTGAAGAAGTCAACCTTTCTTCTGGAAAAATTTGAGAAGCAGGATTACTGGTTTTTACTTCTATAAAGACTAATTCTTTATGTTTCTTATCATAACAAACAATATCAATCTCGCCCCATTTTTTTCGAAAATTTCTTTCTAAAATTTGATAGCCTTTTTCCTTTAAATACTGAGTGGCTATTTCTTCTCCATAAAAACCATTGATTTTCATCTTATTTTATAAATATCATAAATCAATTTCTGAAGCCAGAAGCGTTTTTATGGCTACTCTTTTTTGATCTACCCCGGCTGGCCAACAACTTTGAAGAATTAAAATTGGTTTATTTTCAATAGGAAAGATTTCTTCAGTTGTTTGTCCGCCTTTATGAAAAGGCAAAAATATTTTTTTCTCTTCAACTTTATAAATTAAAATTTTTCCTTGCCAAAGAACATAAATTTCATCTTCTTGAGACAACTCATTTAATAAAGAAAACACTGATTTATAATTGCCTTCCTGCCAAGGATACTGAGAAGAGTGGCCAATAATTATTGAATAACCTTTACCCGGTTCAGCAGTTCCAGGGAAAAGCACTACTCCTTCTTTTAGTTTTTGGTAGATTAAACTTTCGTTGAATTGATCAACCTTTTTTATTGGCGCTTTGATTTTAAACTTAGGTAAAATTAAGAGCTGAAGATTTTCTTTGTTTTTTATTTCTTCTTCACTAAGATAAGCGAGAATTTCTTCTTTTTTGGTTTTGGGGTTTTCTAAATCATTTTTTTCTGTTTCCTCTTCGTTTAAAGGAGTAAGGGTTAATTCTGGCGGTGTAGAAATTTCTTTTGACAAAGCATTGTAAAAAGAACTCGCTTTATATTCAACAAGATCTCCAAAAGCCAGACCATTAAAAAGACAAAATAAAACAAGAAAAATAATAATAAAAATAGTAAAAAAGAATTTCATATCTTTATTTTTTCTTAGATTCAAAGACTTGGCGCACCATCATTATGATAGTATACCATAAATAATTAAAACATTAGCAGATATCAATTTTCAATTATCAATCAATATTTGGGTATTATTATTTAGTTAACGGGTTAACGAATTAACGAGTTAACTAACAACTGATAATTAACAATAACAATAACAATGACAATGACAACTAATAACTGGTAAAATTTCCATTTTCCATTTTCTATTATGGGTTTGAACTTAGGCAGAATTTAAAGAGAAAGTTTTTTTATTAAACAGGATGTTGAGTATCCCACTAAAACACCAATGATCATCCCCCCAAGAATATCAGAAGGATAATGGATACCGGCAACAACGCGGCTAAGGCAGATAATTAAAGCAGCAATAAAAAATCCTTTCCCCCAATTCTTATTATATAAATAAATCACTGTCGCCATTGTAAAGAAAAAAGTAGCGTGATGAGAAGGAAAGGAATAAGAGGTTTCTACTAAAAGGTTTTTAATAGAAAGGGCAACAAAGGGTCGAGGCCGATGATACAAAAATCGAATTAAATAGGTTAAAGCAGAACTTAATACAAGGGCTGAAACAATGGTGATTATAAAAGAAGACAATTTCGTTTTTTGATCACGCTTTAAAAAATAAAGAAATAGACAAAAAATGATAATAAGAAGATAAGAAAAATACTGCCCAAAAAAAATAATAAGCGCGTCAATAAATTTTGATTTCCCTACAAAACTGTTTAAAAAATATAATAATTTTAAATCCATTGCCATTTAAATAAATATTTCTTTAAATTAATTTTTTCTAATTTTATCGTAATGTTAAATAATAATCAATTTAAAAGAAATATTTTATTATTAATTGATTAAATTTTTCTCCTCGGTCAAACTCGTTTTGAAATTTTTCAAAACTGGCGGAAGCAGGTGAAAATAAAATAACTGTTTTTTTATGCCGGGAAATTAAACTAAGAGTTTGTTTTAAGCATCCTTCTAGCGAGTTCAAAAGAAAATATTTTTTAGAATAATTTTCTTTTTTTAATTCTTTAATTAATTTTTCTGTGGCTGAGCCCTCTAATAAAATCAAATGTTTAGTCGGAAGATATTGGTTAATTTTTTTAGCTAAATTATTGAATTTTAAATTTTTGTCAGTTCCACCAGTAATTAAATAAAGATTTTCTTTTTTAAATCTTTCCAAGGCGGCTTGCGTGGCCTCAGGAGAAGTAGCAGCGCTATCGTTAATAATCATCAGATTTTTATTTCTATAGACAATTTCTTGTCGAAATTTGATCTGGGGCAGCATCTCTACGCCTTTTTCTATTTGCTTTAAAGACAAGCCAAAAATATTACCTGCCAGAGCGGCAAACATAAAATTTTCTAAATTATGCCGGCCTTGCTTTTCGAAAAAATCTTTGATTGAAAAATCACCAATTATTTTTTTATTTTCTTGAAAATACAACTTGTTGTTTTTGAAAAAAATTCCATTTCTGTTTAATGGTAAAGGCTGATGAGAAATAAAATAAATTTTACTTTTTGGCTTGAGAGATAAAAAGTATTTTGTCCACTGATTATCGTAATTTAAAATTAAATAATCATTTTTATCTTGATTTTTAAATATTCTGGCTTTTGTTTTGGCGTATTGTTTCATTGTTCCATAACGGTTTAAGTGGTCAGTAAATAGATTAGTAATAATAGCAATTTTTGGTTTGATCCGGTTTAATAATTCTAATTGGAAAGAAGAAATTTCTAAGACAACAGGGCTTTCTGGTTTTATTTTATCTAATAAAGACAAAGCTGGATTTTGAGGAATATTGCCGGCTAGAAAGGCTGGATATTTTTGATTCAATAATTGAGTTAACCAAGTAGCCGTTGTAGTTTTCCCTCTGGTCCCGGTGATAGCAATGATTGGAGACAAACTGAATTTTAAAAACAGTCCTAAATCGCTGGTAATTATTTTGGTCTTTTTTTGGGCAATGTTTAAAAAATGATTATTTTTAATAATCACGCTTGGGTTAACAACAATAATATCATTAGTTTGAAAATCTTTTTCCCGGTGTTCGCCTAACACTAATTTTATTCGATTAAGAAAAGGCTTTAATTTTGAAAGCGAATCCTTTAATTCTTCTTTGATTTTTAAATCAGTGATTGTTAATTTTGCTTGATGTTTTATTAACCACTGGCTAGTAGTCACTCCCCCGCCTAAAACCCCTAATCCCATTAATAAAACTTTTTTATTTTTGATAAAATCTTCTGGTTCCATTGATTTTTAAGTGATTTTTAAGATATTTTAGTTTTTAAAAGGTATTATTTATTAATCATCTTATAATTATATCTTAAAACTTTGATTTTTGTCTAAATCTTTGTAAAATAATTAAATCTCTGTTTTTGCAAAAATGAAAAGAAGATTATCGCGAGAGTTTTACACCCAAGAAACCTTACAGGTTGCTCAAGATCTTTTGGGAAAATACCTCATTAGAAAAATTGGTAACAAACAATTAATTGGTAAAATAATAGAAACCGAAGCTTATATTGGGCCAAAAGATAAAGCCTCTCATGCTTATCAAGGTAAAAGAACAAAAAGAAATGAGGCAGAATTTTTGATTGGCGGTCATATTTATATTTATTTAGTTTATGGAATGTATTGGCAGTTAAATATTTCTACTTTTGAAGAAGGCAAACCAGAGTGTGTTTTAATTAGGGCAATTGAACCGCTAATAAAAAATTCAAAATTAGAATTATCGAAAATTAAAAAACTGGCTGACGGACCCGGTAAAGTGTGTCGTTATTTAAAATTAGATCAATCCTTTTATGGTGAGGATGTAGTGACGAGTAAAAAAATTTGGCTGGAAGATTGGGGAGAAAAAATTAACCCTTGGCAAATCATAAAAACTGCGAGAATTGGCATTGATTATGCCGGACCTTATTGGAGCCGGCGAAAATGGCGTTTTTTGCTTCGAGATAAAAATTTTGACAAAAAAAGAAAAATTAGATAAAATATCAATTGGGATCGCTGAGGCGACCCCTTTATTCTAAAGAAAGAGAAGATAAAAATAATAAAAAACTTATGTTAGATTTAAGAAACATTAATCCTTTAATTAAACAGATTGCTGAAGAAAAAGATTTGCCTACTGAGAAAGTTTTTGAGGCCTTGGAAAATGCTTTAGCTGCTGCTTACAAAAAAGAATACGGTAATAAAAATCAGATTATAAAATGTAAAATTAATCCAGAAACAGGAGAAGTTCAATTTTTCCGGGCTTTTTGGGTGGTTGACAAAGATAATCTTAAAGAAGACGAAG
>JAKJEG010000024.1 GCA_022705545.1 Patescibacteria group bacterium
TTCATTTAGCAATAAAGAACTAGATAAATTAATTGAAGAAAACTGGAACGCTGAAGAGGAAGAAAGGCAAGAAAATTTTCAAAAAATGCAAAAAATCTTTGAGGACGAAAAACCAGCTCTCTTTTTATACAACCCTTATTATCTATATCTTTTACCTCAACAATTAAAAGGTCAAGCAGTTCAAACTGCCAATATCCCCGCAGAAATTTTTTCTGATGTTGAAAATTGGTATCTTTTTGCTGAGAGAAACTGGAGTTTTAATTAAAATACGCCGGGATGGCGGAATTTGGTAGACGCGTAGCGTTCAGGGCGCTATGGGATTTTTCCCTTGAGAGTTCAAATCTCTCTCCCGGCACCGTTATTGGTAAATTATCAATTATCAATTTTCAATGTTTGGACATCGCAAGTTAAGTTAACGAATTAACCCGCTAACTCGTTAACTAAATAATAATGTTAGTTGTTAGTTCATTAACGGTTTGCGATGTCGTTACAACACTACATCTTAAAATGACAGCTACCATTAAAATTAATCTTCAAGATTTCAAATAAAAATAATAAATTGAATCAATAAAACAATGCAAGAAGAAATTAATAAAATAGAAAGAAAAAAAATTCGTGTTCAAGAAGAAAAAGATAATCCAATTGTTCTTACCGCCTATCCAACGGCGTCAGCTAACGACAAGAGGGAAAATTTTAAAAAAAGGAAGGCAAGAGAAATAGAAGAGCAAAGCCAGCCATTATTAAAAATTATTCCTTTAGGCGGATTAGAGGAGGTGGGAAGGAATATGACTTTATTTGAATACCAAAATCAGATTTTAATAGTTGATATGGGTTTACAGTTTCCTGATGAAGATATGCCGGGAATTGACTTTATTATTCCCAATATTGAATATTTAAAAACAGAAGGGAAAAAGATTCTTGGAGTTTTTATTACTCATGGCCACTACGACCATTTAGGAGCAATTCCTTATTTAATTCATAAATTAAATTATCCAAGAATTTTTACTGCTCCTTTAACTCGAGGAATTATTTTAAAACGGCAAATGGATTTTCCGGGATTAAAACCCTTAGACATTACAACTATTGATAAAAATCGAAATCAATCAATAGAACTTGGACCTTTTAAAATTACTGCTTTTCATTTAAATCATAATATTCCTGATACTATTGGTTTAGCCATTAATACTCCTGCTGGTTTAATAATCTATGCCACTGACTTTAAATTTGATTTTCAGCCGGTTGGTGACAAACCAGCTAATTTATTGCAAATTGCTTCTTTAGCCAATAGTGGAGCTAAACTTTTAATGTCTGATTCAACAGGAGTAGAGAATCCCGGCCATTCTTTGTCAGAAAAATCAATTATGGAGAATTTGGAAACAATTTTCTTGAAAGCCCCGGGAAGAATAATTATGGCAACTTTTGCTTCCTTGATTTCTCGTTTACAGCAGGCAATTTATTTGTCAGAAAAATATAATCGCAAGGTAGTGATAGAAGGATTTACTATGAAAAACAATGTAGCCATTGCCGAAAACCTTGGTTATATTAAAATTAAAAAAGGAACCATTATTGATTGGAAAGAATCTTTTTCTTTGCCGCCGCAGAAATTAACTATTTTGTGCACTGGCGCTCAAGGAGAAAGTGAAGCCACCTTAATGAAAGTCGCCAATAAAGAGCATAAATATTTAAAAATTCAGAAAGATGATACTGTTATTTTTTCTTCTTCCGTTGTCCCGGGTAATGAATTGGCTGTTCAAAATTTAAAAGATACTTTGGCAAAGCAAGGAGCAAAAGTTTATCATTATAAAATTATGGATATTCATGCCTCTGGTCATGGGTATCAAGAGGACTTGAAAATGATGATTAGTTTAGTGCAGCCACAATTTTTTATGCCCATTCATGGTTATTTTTCAATGTTGAAAACTCATGCTGAATTGGCTCAAGATTTAGGGATTCCAGCGGAAAATATTGCTCTGGCTTCCAATGGTCAAATAGTAGAATTAACCAAAGAAAGGATTTCTGTAACTAATAAATTTGTGCCGGCTAATTATGTAATGGTTGATGGTTTAGGCGTTGGAGATGTTGGAGGAGTTGTTTTAAGAGATAGACAGACTTTATCAAAAGATGGCATCTTTCTGATAATTGTTTTGGTGGATAAAAAAACTGGTTTACTTTACTCAGAGCCGGAAATTGTTTCTCGGGGATTTGTTTATATGAAGGAATCAAAAAAATTAATCGATCAAACTAAAAAAATAATTGCTGAGATTGTTAGCCAATGCACCAAAGGTAATACTTTTAATGAAAGCTATATTCGTAATAATTTAAGAGATAAAATTGGTCTTTATTTGTTTCAACAAACTCAAAGAAGGCCGATGATTTTGCCGGTAGTTATTGAAGTTTAGTGTTTTTGACTCTTTCCTGTTTTTATAGTATAATTTAAAAAATGGTCGGACTAATTATAAAGAAATGGTCGCCTAATGGCTGAAAAGACAAGTTGGACCAAAATTATTGGGGAATTCACTTTTAAATTTTAGGTTGACCTTTTAAAATTATGACAGCTATGTATAGTATTTTCCTACTTTTGTTAGGAATAGGTTTGGGTTATGTTATTCGTCAATTGATCGCTCAAAAAAGCGCCAATTCAGTAGAAGCTAAGATTAAGGCAAAGGTTGAAAAAGTCAAAGAAGAAGCCAAAAAAATCGTTTTAGAAGCTAAAGAAAAGGCTACTCAAATTATCGAAGAGGCAGAAGAAGAAGAAAGAGCTCAAA
Organism: Patescibacteria group bacterium; assembly: GCA_022705545.1. Classification (GTDB taxonomy): domain Bacteria; phylum Patescibacteriota; class Minisyncoccia; order UBA6257; family UBA6257; genus JAKJEG01. Next base: position 2,766 of record JAKJEG010000024.1, read on the forward strand.
AAGAACAGTTAAGGAAATTAGAAGAAAGATTGTTAGAGAAAGAAGATTTACTGGATAAAAGACAGATGAAAATTGATGAACAGGAGAAGGAAAACAAAAAACTTTTAGAAAAAATTCAGAACATTAAGGCAGCGTTAGAAGAGGCTAGAGAAGAAAGTTTAAAGAAATTAGAAGCAATTGCCGGTTTAACACCTGAAGAGGCCAAAGAAGAAATTTTAAAACAAGCGGAACAGGAATATAAAGAAGAAATAGTCAAGGCTTTAAGAAATTTTGAACAATTTAGAAAAGAAGAAATAGATAAAAAAGCCAAAGAAATTTTAATTGATGCTTTGCAAAAATATTCCCACTCTGGTTTTAGCGAAGTAACAACTACTACTATTTCTCTTCCTTCTGAAGATATCAAAGGAAAAATTATTGGTAAAGAAGGGAGAAATATTAAACATTTTGAAAAATTAACCGGAGTAGATCTAATTTTAGATGATTCTTCAGAAACGATTGTTTTATCGTCTTTTGATCCAGTTAGACGAGCAGTTGCTGCTTTGGCTTTGGAGAAATTAATAAAAGATGGCCGAATTCAACCGGCAAAAATAGAAGAAAAAGTAGCTGAAGCTCAAGCTGAAATAAGAAATACCATTCAAAAAGCTGGTGAAGATGCTGTTTTTGAAGTAGGAATTCTTGATTTGCCTCCAGAATTAATTCATCTTTTGGGAAGATTAAACTTTCGGACGAGTTATGGTCAAAATGCTTTGGCTCATTCCATCGAAGTTGCCCTGATTGGAGCTAATTTAGCTGCTGAATTAGGAGCAGATGTTGAGATAGTTAAGAAAGCCGGTTTATTACACGATATTGGCAAAGCTATTAGCCAAGAAATGGAAGGAAGCCATTTGGAAATTGGAAGAAAAATACTAATGAAATATAATCAGCCGGAAGAAATAATCAAAGCGATGCAAGCCCATCACGAAGATTATCCAGCAGAGACATTAGAAGCTGTAATTATCAAAACAGCCGATGCCCTTTCAGCAGCCAGACCGGGTGCCAGAAAAGATAATTTAGAAGCTTATCTTAAAAGATTGTCTAATTTAGAAGAGATAGCGACTGCCTTTGAAGGGGTAGAAAAAGCTTATGCCATTTCTGCTGGTCGGGAATTAAGAGTTTTTGTTTTTAATGAGAAAGTTGATGATTTAGAATCAATTAAATTAGCTAAAGAAATTGCTAGGCAGATTGAAGAAAAAATAAAGTTTCCGGGAGAAATTAAGGTGACGGTTATCAGAGAAACAAGAATTGTCGAAATTGCTCGTTAATTATTTATTTCAATTGACGATAATCTTAAAAGAGTAAAGTTTAAACTTTACTCTTTTAAGCGCGTATAGCTCAGTTGGTTAGAGCGTCCGTTTTACATGCGGAAGGTCGTTGGTTCGAGTCCAACTACGCGCACCGAAAAAGATTATCATTATAGCCGAATTATTGGAGATTTTATCCTTTGCTTCTTTACTTTTTTAAAAAGAATTGTTAAAATCAAAACATTCGTAAAAATTTAAATTTCAAAATAACCTTTTAGTTTAAAATAACTCTTTTTGTTTTCCTCAATAGTTTTGCCGGAGTAGCTCAGTGGTAGAGCGCGTGCCTGAAGAGCACGGCGTCGGTGGTTCAATTCCGCCCTCCGGCACTATTTAACGGGAAAAACTATTTTTAAAAGAATGGATACTACTTTACAAGAAAACAAAGTTTTAGAAGGAAAAGTCTTGGAGAAAAAAAAGAAGAAAGTTTTTGTTGATCTTTCTCCTTTTGGTGTTGGGGTAATTCGAGGAGTTAATTATTTAGAAGCTAAAAATGAATTAAAAGATATTGAGGAAGGAGATAACATTAAAGTACGGGTACTGGAGATTGATAACGAAAATGGTTTTATTGAACTTGCTCTTCAAGCGACTTTAAAAGAAGCAAGCTGGTTAAAAATTAAAGAATTGAAAGAAAAAGACGAGAAATTCCCAATTTTAATTTTGGATGCTAATACTGGGGGATTACTCGGCAAGATTGATAATTTAACAGGTTTTTTGCCAACTTCTCAGATGTCGAGTGAGCATTATCCAAAAGTTGAAGACAATGATAAAGAAAAAATATTAGCCCGGTTAAAGGAGTTAATTGGTCAGGAATTAATGGTTAAGGTTTTAGATTTTGACCCTTCAACCAATAAATTAATTTTTTCTGAAAAATTAATTGAATTAGATCAAGCCAAAGAAACTTTAAGGCAATTTAAAGAAGGCGATATTGTTGAAGTAATAGTCACGAGAGTTGTCGATTTTGGGGTTTTTGTGAAATTTAAAAATCAAAACATTGATGGCTTAATTCATATTTCGGAAATTCCTAATGAAAAAGGTCAAAAAATTGATGAGATGTTAAAAGAAGGTG
>JAKJEG010000025.1 GCA_022705545.1 Patescibacteria group bacterium
CTGCCATTGGTTAACATTGGTTCAATAGCCAAAACCATTCCTTTTTTTAACACCTCTCCCTCTCCTTTTTCGCCAAAATTGCAGACATAAGGATCTTCATGGGGATAATAACCAACTCCGTGACCGACTAACTCTTTAATCACTTTAAAACCATTACCTTCAATAATCCTCGTGATTTCATAACCAATATCTCCTAAAGTATTATTTACTTTTGCCACTTGAATTGCTCTTTTAAGGGCTATTTGGCACACTTTAATCATTTTTTTATATTCCTTCTGAATCTTCCCAATGCCAATAGTAATTGCCATATCAGTATATAATCCTTTGTATTTTATGCCTAAATCCAAAGAAACAACATCACCATTTTTTAAAAAAACATTCTTATAAGGAATACCATGAACAATTGTTTCATTGACTGAAACGCATAAAGAGTTAGGAAAAGGTTTTAAGGCAAAAGATGGCTGATAATTTAAAAAAGCCGGTTCAGCCCCGATTTCTTTAATTAAAGTATAAGCCCTTTCATCTAAATAACTTAATGGCTGACCGGCTTTTGCTTCTGCCTTTAAAGTTTTTAAAATCCAAGCTAATTTGCTCCCTCCTTCTTTTAAAGTTTCAATCTCTTTCTCAGTTTTTAAAAAGATCATAAACTTTCTAAAATTTTTTGAGTAATTTCTTCCACTGGCCCTTCCGCGTTTATTTCTATTAAAAGACCTTCCTTTTTAAAAAATCTTATTACTGGATAAACGTCTTTTTTAAAGGAAACCAATCGATTTTTAATTGTCCTTGGATTATCATCCGGCCGTCTTTTTAAAGGGAGATGGCAAACAGGACACTTTTTTGTTTTTTTTAACTCCGAATTTAACTCTAAAGAATATTCTCTTAAACAATTAGGGCACATTCTTCTTGTCGAAAGTCTTTTAATAATTTCCTCATCAGAAATATTTAAATAGATCACCTTGATTTTTTTTCTCTTTAACCAGTAAAGAGCCTCTTTTAATATTTTTGCCTCTTCTAATTGACGCGGGCTGCCTTCAAAAACCACTCCTTTCTCCGGCGGTATTTTTATTAATTCTTTTAGCCAACAAAAAACTACCAACCAAATAGGAACCAACCCTCCTTGTTTGATAGTTTTTAAAATATTATCAGCTAAAGGTCCACCTTCTTTAATTAAGCGCCTTAAAATTTCTCCAGTATCAATTAAGTGTAAAGAAAATTTCTCCTTTAAAATCTCTGCTTGGGTTCCTTTACCTGACCCCGGTTTACCTAAAAAAATAATATTAATAGGTTTCATATTCTCTCATTATTAATTGCGATTCAATGGCATTCATAATTTCTATCGCCACCTGAACCATAATCAATAAAGAGGTTCCACCAATAGCCATTGTTGTGACATGAGTTATCCCTCCCATCAAAATAGGGAAAATAGCAATAAATCCCAAAAAAAGGGCTCCAAAAAAAGTAATTCTACTCACGACTTGATTAATAAACTGAATAGTCATTTGACCGGGTCGATAACCAGGAATAAATCCCCCCCTTTTTTGTAAATTTTCGGCGATTGTCTCTGGCTCAAAAGTAATATAAGTATAAAAATAAGTAAAAATAAAAACCAAAAGAAAATAAACAATCAAATACCAAGGACTATTCTGCTGAAAAAGATTTAAGAAATTAACTAACTTTATTACATAAATATTAGTGCTATTGGCTAAAAATTGGGCAATCATCTGAGGAAACATTAGGATTGATAAAGCAAAAATAATAGGAATTACTCCTGCCTGATTTAATTTTACTGGTAAATAAGTACTGGCTCCACCGTAAATTTTTGTTCCCCTCACCTGTTTAGCATAACTAACCGGAATTCTTCTTTCAGCTAAAGAAATATAAACCACCCCAACAATAATAGCCAATAAAAGCGCAAAGAAAATAATGATGTTGACAATATTTTGAGCAGAAGCGGTTAAAATAGTTGCTAAAATTTGACGGGGTAAACTAATTACTATGCCGGAAAAAATAATTAAAGAGGTTCCATTGCCTAGTTTCTGTTCGCTGATTAATTCCCCCAGCCACATCAGAAAAACAGAAGAAGCAGTAATAATGACAATATTCGTTAGAAAATCAAATGGACCGCTAAAAGTTATGACTCCTTGTCGAGATAAAAGAGTTAAAAAACTAAATCCTTGAACAATAGCCAAAGGAATGGTCAACAGACGAGAATATTGCATAAACCGGGCTCTTTCTTTGGTTGTCCCTTTGTAAAGCATTTCCTTTAAAGAAGGGAAAATCAGAGTCAATAACTGCATAATGATAGAAGCCGTAATATAAGGCCCTATTCCCAGCAAAGCAATAGAAATATTATTAAAGGCGCCACCGCTAAAAATATTAAATAAACCAAAAACCTGATAGCTTTGGAAAAACTGATCAAGCTGAGTTTTATCAATATTAGGCAAAGGAATAGCGGCCATTATTCGAAAAATAGCCAAAAGACCCAAAACAATAAAAAGTCTTCTTCTTAAATCCGGCGTTTTAAATAAAAGTAATAATTTTTTAAACATAAATTTAGAAAGTTAAATTGATCAGTTCACAAATTCACGATTAGTTAAAAAATGATCAACTAATGATTATTTCTGCTCTAACTTTCCTCCTGCTTTTAAAACAGCTTCCTCTACCCTTTTGGTTGCCAGACAGTGTTTTATATTCAAAGGAACATTTAAACTTGCTGGACCTAAAATTTTAACCACGTATTTCTTGTTTTTGGGAATTCTGATTAAATTCTTTTCTGCCAACTTTTTAGGAGTAATTTCTCCTCCTTTAGGAAAAACTTTTAAAATTTCCGGCAATTTTATTTCAATTATTTCTTTATTATTAACAATTAAAAAACCTGCCCCTCTTTTTTTGGGGAATTTTAAAACCTGTTCTTTAAGCTGGCTTTTAATTTTTCTTCCAGCTCGAGATTTTTGGCCTTTGCATCCTCGGCCAGAATAAGTTCCTCTTTTTCCTCCTCGGCCAACTCTTTGTGGTTTTTTGTTTTTATAACTTGGTTGTAATTCGTGAACCTGCATATCTTTATTTTTTAACCTTTTAAGAATTTAATTTTTCTAAAGCCAATAAAGTCGCTCGGCCATTAAGAATAGCATTTCCCGTATTGCCTAAAATTTTGGCTGAAGCATTGGGAATGCCGGCTAATTTTAAAATGTTTCGGACAACTCCGCCAGCGATAATTCCTTTTCCCTTTTTAGCCGGTTTTAATAAAATTTCTGCTGCTTTATATTTAGCAGAAACTTCAAAAGGAATGGTTTCATTAACTACTTTCACGCTAATTAAATTTTTTTTCGCCTCATTAATAGCCTTCTGAATAGCTAAAGGAACATCCCGGCCCTTGCCAACTCCTATTCCAATTAAATGTTTTTCTGGATCGCCAACAGCCACTGTTGCTCTAAAACTCAATCTTTTTCCTCCGGCAACCACCCGCGCTACCCTTCGAACGTCCAATACCTCTTCCTGAAAACCATCTTGTTGATACTTTCTGTTAGAATTTTCTTTTTTTCTTTCCATTTTTCTCAATTAATTAAAAATTATTAATTATTAAAATTTTAGCTCTTTTTTTGCTCCTTCAGCTAAGCTCTTAACTCGACCATAAAATTTAAATCCTCCTCGATCAAAAACTACCTCTTGAATATTTTTTTCTTTAGCCTTTTTTCCCAATAATTCTCCAACCAATTTGGCTTTTTCTTTTTTAGTCAAATTTTTATCAGTTTTAATTTCTAAGTCCGAAGCAGAAACCAATGTTTCTCCTTTTTCGTCATCAATAATCTGAGCATAAATATGCTTTAAGGAACGGAAAACAGCCAAACGAGGTTTTTGCGCTGTCCCGACAATTTTTGCCCTTACTCTTTTATGTCTTTGATCTCTTTTTTGTTTTTTTTCCTGAAAACGATTTTGAGCCATATAACTTTAAATTTAAATTAATAGATTTTAAACATTAACCGCTAGTACTAGCCATTTTTTTACCTACTTTTCTTCGAACATATTCGCCTTGATATTTAATTCCTTTTCCTTGATAAGGTTCCACTGGTTTTTGCCTTTTAATTAAAGCTGCAAAAAGACCAACTTTTTCTTTAGAAACACCGCTAACCGTAATAATATTTTTTTCTATTGAAACATCAAGGCCTTCGGGAATTTTTAGAATTACCGGATGGCTATAACCAATTTTTAAAACTAAATTATCGTTATCTTTTTCCGCCTTATAACCAACACCATTAACTTCTAATTTTTTTGCAAAACCATCTTTAACTCCAATTACTGCATTTTGAATTAAAGATCTTATCGTCCCCCATTGTTCAAAAAGTTGTTTTTGTTTCATTCTTCGAGAAAAATTAGGAGTAATTTTTATAAGACCGCCATCCAAAAGAATATCAAAATCTTGAGGAATATTAACTTGTTCTTCCCCTTTTGGTCCTTTTATTTTTAGAATATTGTTTTCCAATTTTACTTCTACGTCTTGCGGAATATTAATTGGTTTTTTGCCTAATCTTGACATTTTTTAAAATTTGATTGCTTAATTAAAAATTCTTAAAAATTTTCTTATTTTACCAAACTTCCAGCAATACCTCACCCCCGATATTCATTTCTTTAGCTTCTTTATCAGTCATTAAACCCTTTGAGGTGGAAAGGATTCTTATTCCTTTTCCCTTTTTAAACGGAAAAATTTCTTGGGCTTCAACGTAAACTCGCTGAGAAGGCTTTGATATTCGATTAATTTCTTTAATTTTCGGAATTTTTTCTAAATTCTTTTGTTCGTAATTTAATTTTATTTTAATAATTTTTCCTCCTTTTTTTTGTAATTTATTAATCTCACCAATATAATTGTTTTTTTCCAAAATTTCTAAAATTGCCCATTTTAACCTGGAATAAGGAATAGAAACAGTTTCCTTTTTAACTGCTTGAGCGTTTTTAATTTGGGCTATCATATCGCTAAGAGGATCAGTGAGCATTTTATTTGATTAATTAAAGATTTTTAAAAACTGATTGAATTTACCAACTGGATTTTTTAATGCCGGGTATTTCTCCTTTCGAGGCTAATTCTCGAAAACAAATCCGACAAAG
>JAKJEG010000026.1 GCA_022705545.1 Patescibacteria group bacterium
GCATTAGCTCAAATATTAGAATCGCGAATGGATAATATTGTTTTCCGATTAGGATTTGCTCCTTCTAGACGAGCCAGCCGTCAATTAGTTTCTCATGGTCATTTTTTGCTCAATGGCCGTCGGCATAATATTCCCTCGACTATTTTAAAAGTTGGTGATGTTATTACCTTAAGACCGGAAAGTTTAAAAAAAGAATCTTTTAAAAATATTAAAGAGAAATTAAAAAATTACCAACTACCAAAATTTCTAACTTTAGATAAAGAAAAATTAGAAGGAAAAATTATCGCTCCAATTGATTTAGAAGAGCTTCAATTGCCATTTGATTTTTCTCTTATTGTTGAATTTTATAGTAAAAAATAATCAATAATTTATTATCAAATAATCAAAAATACTATGAAATCTTTTTTAGAGGCTTTTAAAATCAAAGAAGAAAAAAATCCAAAAGAAGGCAGAAAAAAATCTACTTTTATTATTGAAGGCCTTCATCCCGGTTATGGAATTACCCTTGGTAATGCGTTGAGAAGGGTTCTTTTGTCTTCCATTGAAGGAGCGGCTATTACTTCTTTTAAGATTAAGGATGTCCAACATGAATTTTCTTCAATTGATTATGTTTATCAGTCAACAATTGATATAATGTTAAATTTAAAGAGTTTGAGAGTAAAATTATACGGCGATGATCCTCAAGTGATTAAATTAAAAGCTAGTGGCGAGAGAGAGGTATATGGAAAAGATTTTGAACCGAATCCGATGGTAGAAATTATGAACCCAGAGCAGTTGATTGCTACCCTGACAGATAAAAAAGCTAATTTAGAAATAGAAGCTATGGTGGAAAAGGGATTAGGTTATTCCTTGGCTGAAGAACGAAAAATTGATAAAGTTCCCATTGGAACAATTTTAGTCGATGCTATCTTTAGCCCAGTAGAACGAGTGAATTTTAAAGTGGAAGATATGAGAGTAGGGGGGAAAACTAATTTCAATCGATTAATTTTAGAAATTGATACCGATGGTTCTGTTAGTCCCCGCGAGGCACTTTTAGAAGCAATTGATATCCTTCAGTCTCATTTTGGAGAAATAAGAAAAGAGATTGGAGGGAAAAAAGATAGAGAGAAAGAAGAAATTACAGAGGAAGAAGAGGGGAGAGAAGAAGTCTCCGCCTTTAAAAATGTCAAAAAAGAGCCAAAGGAAATATTAATTGAAGATTTAGATTTAAGCATGAGGACTAAAAATATTTTATTGAAAAATGGCATTAAAACATTAGCCGGCCTTTTGCGTTACAAGCCGGATACTTTGGCTAAATTAGAGGGGATGGGAGAAAAATCAATAGAAGAAATAAAAAAAGTTTTAAAAAACTTAGAATACACTATTCAATAAGAGAATTATGAAACATTTAAAGGAAGGAAAAAAGTTTCATCGGAAAAAAGATCAAAGAGAAGCCCTTTTAGAGAGTTTAGTTAATAATTTAATTATTAATGAAAAAATTCAGACAACAACTGCTAAGGCTAAAGAGGCTAAAAGGAAAGCAGAAAGATTAATCACTATCGCTAAAAAGCAAGATTTAGCTTCTTATCGATTGTTAAAACAAGAATTACCGGAAAAATCTTTAAATAAACTTTATTATGAATTATCGCATCGCTACAAAGACAGAAATGGTGGTTATACGAGAATTATAAAAATCGCTACTCCTAGAAAAGGGGATAATAGCGATCTTTCGATTTTAGAATTAATAAAATAATTAGAAAATGGAAAAAGAAAAAAACAAAGAAAAAGAAAAAAAAGGAAATAAAACAAATTCTGCAACAACTATTAGGATTAATGCCGAGGGTCAACAATTAGGAAGGTTAGCCTCTAAGGTAGCTTTTTGTTTACAAGGAAAAAATAAGGCGGATTATCAGCCTAATAAAGTCGGCGAAACAACAGTTATTATTGACAATCTTTTGAAAATTAATATTCCCAAAAAGAAATTAGAACAAAAAATTTATTATCATCACACTGGTTATATTGGTCATTTAAAAGAAAAAAAATTAAAAGATTTATGGGAAGAAAATCCAGCCGAAACATTTAAATCAATAGTTAGGCCAATGCTTCCAAAAAATAAATTAAGAGACCGGCGATTAAAAAAATTAATTATTAATTTATAAAGAAAAATGGTAGAAAACAAAACTGAAAAAGAAAATATTCAGTCCAATCAACAGAAAGAACAAAGTAAAAGCCATAAAGGAAAATATATTGAAGCAGTTGGTCGACGAAAGGAATCTGTTGCCCGGGTAAGATTATCCAAAGGAGAACCAAATATTATAATTAACGGTTTGTCATTAGCTCAATATTTTCCAATAAAAGAAAATCAGGAAAAAATAATTTCTCCTTTAAAAAAGGCAAAAATGCTTGATAAATTTTTGATTAATGTCAAAGTAATTGGGGGAGGAACAACTGGACAGGCAGAAGCCATTCGATTAGGAATTAGTCGAGCTTTAGTAAAGTTTAATGAAGGCTTAAAAACTGATTTAAGGAAAGCAGGATTTCTTACCCGCGATGCCAGAGAAGTTGAAAGAAAAAAGTATGGTTTAAAGAAAGCCAGACGCGCTCCTCAGTGGCAGAAGAGATAAACGATTTTTGGATATTATTATTTATTATTTAGTTAACGAGTTAACGACTTGCGATGTCAATAATTGGATGCTACTTTTTCAAAAAAGGGATTAAAGATTAATTCTATTAATCCCTTTTTTTGTTAGATAATAAAGATAATTCAAAGAATTATCTAAAACAAAATTATCATTTTTCACTGGTTCATCAATAATCTCTTTTTCTGTCTGGTTTTCTAAATCAAAAAGACTTAATTTTTTCTGATTATTAAGAAAAACTAGAAAGCGATCTTTTAAAAGGAAACAATTTTCAGAAGACATAATTAAATGAAGAGTTTGTGTCTGGCCGGATAAAGGATCAAATATTATTATTTGAAAGTTGTTTTCTTCTGATTTTTCAGCTGATAATTCCTCATTTGGAGAAATCATTGAATTGATTAGAAAAACTTTATCTTTAAAGATAAAGGCGTTAGAAATTCCTTCTCCAATTAAAGCAGGTGAAGAATCGTCAATTTGCTGAAAGAAATAAGCCCTGCCATAATCATCAATAACTATTAAATAATGATTTAAGGAATTGCTTTCAGGAATAAAAATTTTGATTTTATTAATATCCTGTTGATAAAAGGAAAAAAGTGAATGATTAATTTCTTTTTGTTCTTGAAGAGAATAAAGCACTAAAGCCCCATTTTGCTCAAGAAAATAAAGATTGTTGTTGCCAATAAAAAATGGGGAAGTGGGACCATGATAAATTAAATCAAGCTGGTTTTTTAAAAAATCATAGAGAACAATATTATTGTTTGTTCTGATAAGAAAATTATTTTTAAGGAAAGGATGATATTGGGCTTGAAGAATAGCGGGCTTATCTTCTAAATTTTTGATATTTGATTCTTGAAACACCTTTAAGAAACTTTTAGTTAGCGATAATTCTTTAGTAATCATTGTTTGATTCAAAAAAATAATTTTCCAGTCATTATTCAGATTAACTAAAACTTCCTGACTATTAATGGAATTATCAGGAGGAAAATTAATGGTTAAGGGTCTTTGTTTTGATTGATAAATTGTTTTGATTTTTTCGGTTTTTCTTTCAAATAGACCCCATTGATTATCGCTAAAATAAATTAATTTATTCTTTGAAGGATCCATTACAAATTTATCGATATTCGTATCTTCGATTAATAATTGGGGATGATAACTTTCTGTAAAAGAGGAATGATTTTGAACTATTGGTTCAATAACTAAAGTTCGAGGGAAATAATTAATAGTTAATTCTCCTATTAAAATGATGATTCCGCAAAATAAGATGAAGAGAATTATTTTTTTCATAATTTTTAATCTTTTAAAGCAATATTAGTTAAAAAACCGACGCTAATAAGATTAATAATCATAGCAGATCCTCCATAGCTAATGAAGGGCAGGGGAATACCAGTCATCGGCAATAATTGACACATTGCTGCGATATTAACAAAGGCTTCAAAACCAATATTACACGTAAGGCCTAAAGCTAAATATTTTAAAAATTTATCGTGGCTTTTTTGACTAATTTTAATTCCTATCCAAACAAAAACAATAAAAAGAATTAAAAGGGCTAAAGAACCAATAAAACCAAACTCTTCAGCAATAATAGAAAAAATAGCATCAGTATGACTTTCTGGCAGGTAATTAAATTTTTGAATAGAATTGCCAAAACCAACCCCCAATAACCCTCCTAAGCCAATACCGGTTAAAGATTGAATAATATGATAGCCGGTTCCTAAGGGGTCTTTTTCTGGTGAAAGAAAAGAAAAAATCCTCTCTTTTCTATAGGGAGTTTTCATAATGTAATAAAAAAGAGTTAGGGCACCTAATCCGCTGGTCAAAAGGAATTGCAACCAACTCATTGAGGCGCTTAAATACATTGCTAAACTGGAGAGGCCTAAAACAATAAGAGTGCCAGTGGCTGGCTGTTTGATAATAATTAATCCAATAATAGACAAAGAAAGAAGAAAATAAATAAAAGGTTTTCCGAGGATTTTTCTTCGTTGTCTTAAAGAAGCGCTTGATAAAATACTGGCTAAAAACAGGGGATAGGTAATTTTTAATAATTCTGATGGTTGGAAACTAAACCCTCCTATTCTTAACCATCTTCTGGCCATGGTTTCATTAGTATAAGAAAACTGAGGGATAAAACATAATAAGAGTAAAATAATATTGAAAATTAAAAGAAAAGAACTGATTTTTTTTAAAAAATAAAGATCTATTTTTGAGGCCAAAAAAGCTAGAATTAATCCCAAGAGAAGGCCTCGGGTGATTTGTTTTTTAACAAAATAAAGGGGGTCATTATATTTTTCTTGACCTTGAACTGAAGAAGCGCTAATCAGGGCTAATAAACCAAAGGCAATTAAAATTAAGGTAATGATCCAAAGATTACGAGCAAGCTTTTTTCTCATTGTTCAGAAATTGATGAAATATTTTGACTAATAAAATCTTACCATAATTAACCGGAAACTCAAAATTATT
>JAKJEG010000027.1 GCA_022705545.1 Patescibacteria group bacterium
AACTTTTATTTGTTCTCTTTCTCTTAAAATATCTTTTTGAAAAGCTGAAAGACCCTTCAAAACCACAATTTTTTTATTTTTGGCAAAGGATTGAGTCTCTACTAAGATTTCCAAATCATCTTTTTCAATTTTTCTGATTTTTAAAATTTCTTCTAATTGAGAAAAGTTTTCTATTAAAACAATAAAAATAATTCCTTTATTAATAAAATTCAAACGCAATTTTTTGGCCTTTTCAACAAGGTCTTGACTAATTTGGTCTAATAGATCAGATAGAGAGAGATTATTGCCCTGATTACCTTGCGCCTCTATCTGAATAATTTCTTCTTGAATTTTCTTTAATTCATCCTTTGAAATATTTAATTCTTCGGTTAAAAGAAAAGATATTTGTTTCGTTTCTAAAAGAGATAAAAATAAGGCAAAAGCTGGTTGGAGTTGATGCTTTTTGGCTATTTTTGACGATTGAATAATAATAGTTTTTAAATCAGGCGAGAAGAAATCATTAACATTAATTTTTTCTTTTTTTAAAGTTACTTCATTTAAGTACTTATCCGGGTAATTTTTTTTCACTAAAACAAATAAAAGAAAGAAAAAAACAATCACTGAAATTTTTTCTAAAATTGGGACTTCAAAAAGAATGAAAATTGCTGAAAGAATTATTCCTAAAGCCAGTAAAATAGTGGTTATTAATTGGTATAAATAATGACGATATTCCGGCCAAAAACAGAAAGGATTGGAAAAATAATATTTTTTTTCTGCCATAATAATTTAAATAGTTTTTGGAAATTTTAATTTAAATCCAATAAATTAAATAAAGAGGCCAAAAAAGCCATAAGCCGTAAAGAAAAATAAAGAGCGCTGTAAAAATAATTATTAAAACTAAAGAAATAATAATTCTTATTAATCTAATAGGAATACTCAAAAGATAAGAAAGAAAAGAATAAACTTGCCATAAAGGAACAAAAAAATATCTCAGATGAACAACTAAGCCAATATTTTTTTCTACCCCTCTTAAAGCTTCTTTATAAAAATTTAATAAATAGCGAAACGAAGAAACAAAATAAAAATTTAAAAAATCCTTAAAATAAAAATATAAACGAGAGAAGAAATAAACAACTGAAGAATTTCGAATAATCAAATTTTTCTCCATTTTTAATAAATTTTAATTTTTTAAAAAAGACTATTTTGTTCTCTTATTTTCGTCCTTAGAGGAATTTTAATTTTGCCATATTCTCCATCATAACCCGGTTCTATTTCTACTTTTCCCTCTCGCATATTACTAATAGCCAAAGCGATTTTTTCCCCGGCTAATTTAGAAATTTCTTCAACAGGAACGTTTAAAAGAAGATTAAATTCATTATTAAATTGCTGGAGTAATTTAAGGTAAATATTTTCTACTGATTTTGTATGAGGGTTAACATTTAAAACATCAGCGATAATTTCTTTCAAAGGAATTAAACTTTTAAACGGAGTAGCAGTTGGAGGCATTATCCCCTCTTCTCGATCGGCTAACTCTTCCACCCTTGAGAGAACACCAACTGTTAAAGGCCGATGACAAACAGGGCAAATCCCATTTATTTTTTTTCTTTCTGGCGGTGATAGTCTAACCTGACAAAGACGATGCCCATCATAATGATATTTCCCCTCTTCTGGAAAAAACTCGATAGTTGATAAAAATTTATTTTTATCTTTTTCTATTAAGGCTTTTTTAATTTGAGAATAAGAAAGATCTATGTCAAAAATATTGGCTTCCCGGCCTAAATTATCTGGTGAATGAGCATCAGAATTAGAAACCAAACTATATCGATCGAGCATTGAAAGTCGCCAATTCATCTTGGGGTCAGAAGATAAACCTGTTTCTAAGGCAGTTAGATAATTAAAATATTTGCCAAAAGCTTCTTCAAGAGAATCAAAACCGGACATTGATCCGAATAAAGAAAACCAGGGGGTCCAAATATGAGCAGGAATAAACATAGCGTTTTTTTCTGTTTCATAAACAATTTTTAAAAGTTCAAGGGAATCCATTCCCAAAATCGGCCGGCCGTCAGATTTTAAATTTCCTTGTAAAGACAGGAGGTGATTAATTTTTTCAGCGGATTCTATTGAAGGTAAAAGAATTAAGTTATGAAGCCGCCGAGTTTTACCATTTTTGGTATAAATATTAGAAATTTCTCCAGAAATAATAAAACGAAGGTCATCATTTTTATCAAAAAATAAATCTTTTAAACTATCTAAAAACTCTGGTTTTAAACGATATAAACCATCTTCTGCCGGAATTAATTTTTCCTGAATTTCTTTTAGCCATTGCGGGTGGGTAAAATCACCAGTCCCGACAATATTTATTCCCTTTTTTTTGGCATAAAGATAAATATGCTCTAAATCCATTTTAGAAGAAGTGGCTCGGGAATATTTTGAATGAATATGGAAATCAGCAATAATTTTCATTCCTTTGTAATTTATTAAATTTATTGGATAAATTTTTAATTTTCAATGAATTGTTGCGTTAAAAATCTAAATCCACCGGTTACTAAAGTATAGCACAATTATTCTAAAATTTTAATAATTTTAAAGCCGCCTTTAAGGCGGCTTTAAAACGCTTTTTCTTTTTTTAATTATTCAATAGGGGCTTCTTCAGAGGTATCTACATAAAACTCTTGAAAAGGAGTAGGATCGCAATTATCATTTTCCTCTGAACAACCTATTTGCAACCATTCATAAAAAGATTGAGGATCACCATTAATGGCATAAATTATTTTATTAATAATGCCAAACTGTTTTAAAGTAGCATCAATACTAGAAAGGAATTGAGCGCTTCCACAACTAGTTGAAGCATTGGGAATTAAACTTCTGATATCAACAAAATCAACATAGGCAACACCATTAGTATCTATTTTAACATTCTTTAAAATATTCTTGGTGTCTGGAGAAAATAAAGAAGTATAACCGGCTTGTTTTTCCTGCTCTGTCGGTCCCATAAAAAGGAGTTTTAAAGTGGCATCAATCGGATCACCGTTCATCGAAATTTGTCTTTCCACTGGAAAAACTAAGGAGCAATCTTCGGAGTTAGGATTCAAAGTTGAATTGTTAAAATAGACCTTAACTTTAACGGTCTGCTGATTTTCCAAAGGTGTCTCGGGAATGGAAGTAGTAACTGTCGAAATTTCCCCATTATTAATATGGTTCATTGACTGGGTAAGATTTTGTTGAAAATAAACAAAAAATCCTGCCACAGCAATCAAAAGAACAAAAAGAAAAAGATAAAGATTTTGTTTCATAGTTTTTTATTGTTTTATTTATTTTTTTTAATATCAATCAATAATTATTAATTAATATTTTATAATATTTTAACCTTTTAAAAAAGATAATGCAAGTTATTCAAAAAACTTGATTTCTTTAAAAAACAAGGTATAATTAAAAAAGGTTAAAAGAGGTCGATAAAACATTATTTAACTCTTAAAAAACTCTTAAAAATATGGTTAGTGAAATAGGTACAGCCAGTTCTAACGCCCTTATTGCTCTTTGGGAAAGCATTGTTAATTTTTTCCCAATTTTTATTGCTGGATTAATAATTTTTCTTATCGGCTTAATTTTAGGCAAGGGATTAGGACAATTAGTAGAAAAAATCATTGAGGCCTTAAAAATTGACCAATTGTTAGAAAAAATAGGATTTAAACAAGTCACTGACAGGGCTAATATTAAGCTCAATAGCGGTTATTTCTTAGGTCAATTAACCCGCTGGATTATTATTTTAGTGTTTCTGGTGGCTGCCTGTAATACTTGGGGGCTTACTGCTTTTGGAGAATTCCTCGGCTCAATAGTCAGCTATCTGCCAAATATTATTGTTGCCATCTTGATTTTACTCGGAGCAATAGTCATTGGAGAATATTTTGCCAAATTTGTTGCTGCTTCAGTTTCTGGCGCTGGTTTAAAATATCAAGGAGTTTTAAGCTCTTTAGCGAGATGGACTTTTTACGTATTTGGTATTTTGGCAGCTTTGTCTCAATTAAAGGTGGCTCCTTATATTATTAACACCCTCTTTACCGGTATCATTTTAATGATTGCTTTGGCTGGTGGTTTGGCTTTTGGTTTAGGCGGCAAAGGGGTAGCTGAAGAATTCTTAAGAAAAATCAAAGAAGATTTAGAAAAAAAATAGAAAATTAAGAAAAGATTATTAAAAAAGGAGCCAATATTGGCTCCTTTTTTGGTTGATAATTAACAGTTGACTGTCATCTTGAAGAGCGTTAGCGACGAAGGATCTCTGGATTTGTTTCAGAAACCTTTTCGGGTACCTTTTATTGATTGTTAATCATTGATTAGTAATTATTTAAAATTGAAACTTGACTTTTGACTTTTGACTTTTGTTTTATTATAATTATAGGCATCATAATTTAACACTAAAAATATGAACAAAGAAGAGAAAGAACAAAAAGACGCTTTTTATTTGGAAGAATACGAAAATAAAAAACCGTGGGGTCTAACAGTTTCAATAGATTTAAAAAACTGCAATCAAAGTAAAATGACTGATGCTGAATACATCAAGCAATTTGTTAAAGATTTATGTGAATTAATTGACATGAAAAGATTTGGAGAAACAACTGTTGTCAACTTTGGAACTGAAGAGAGAGTAGCTGGTTTTTCCATGACTCAATTAATAGAGACTTCCTTAATTTCTGCCCATTTTGCGAATGCTTCCCGAGCTATTTATCTTGATGTTTTTAGCTGTAAAGCTTTTCCTCCTTATAAAGTCGCTGAATTTGCTAAAGAAAAATTTGAAGCTTCTGATTATTCGATTAATATTAATTTCCGTTATTAAGTATATACATTTTACAATATTAAAAAGAGGCTTTTGGGCCTCTTTTTAATGTATTAACGACATCGCAAGTCGTTA
>JAKJEG010000028.1 GCA_022705545.1 Patescibacteria group bacterium
TAAATAAATAGTAAACTTTGAAAATAATTTCATTACTAAAACCTCCTTTTTTAAGGTACTAGAATAATTTTATTATATCATATTTTATATATTTTGTCAAAAGAAATAACTCAGGTCAGCACCATATTGTTAAAAACCTTATTAAGATAAGTATCCATTAAAATAAGTATCTTAGTAAGATTTTTAATTTTCACTTTCTTCTTTAACAAAAACTTGACGAGGTTTAGCGCCATCAGCAGGTCCAACAACTCCTTTTTCTTCCAGCATATCTAATAATCGAGCAGCCCGAGCATAGCCAATTCTTAATTTCCTTTGCAATAAAGAGGCGGAGGCTTTCTGGGCTTTAACAACTGTTTCATAGGCCTCTTCATAAAGATCGTCCTCCATTTCATCGCCATAAGAATCAAAATCTATTGTTGATTCCGAAGATTCATTGGTATTAGATTCAGAAAAATCAATCTCCTGTTCAGTATCAGATTTATTCTGGCTAATAAATTCTATTAAACCATTAATTTCTTGATCAGTAACAAAAGCACTTTGGATTCTTTTTGGTTTTGACGAATCAGCTGATAGAAACAGCATATCGCCATGACCTAATAATTTTTCCGCGCCAGCAATATCCAAAATAGTCCGAGAGTCAACCTGAGAAGCCACTTGAAAAGCAATTCTAGTTGTAATATTGGCTTTAATTAAACCAGTAATAACTTCTACTGATGGTCTTTGGGTAGAAATGATTAAATGGATGCCAGTAGCTCGAGCCATTTGGGCAATTCTCACAATTAACGCCTCTAAATCCCGGCCATAATGCATCATTAGATCAGCCAATTCATCAATCACCACCACAATAAAAGGCAAAAAATCATCCCTCTTATCTTTTTTCAACATTTTGGCATTATAAGAAAAAATATCACGAGCATTTTCTTGACTCAATAAATCATATCTTCTTTCCATCTCGGTAATTGCCCATTTTAAAGCCGGTAAAACTTTTTTATTTTCAATAATCACTGGTGATAAAAGATGAGGAATTGGATTATACCGGGCTAGTTCTACTCTTTTTGGGTCAACCAAAATTAATCGCAAAACATCAGGAGAATTTTTAAATAACAAAGAAGATAAAATAGAATGAATACAAACAGATTTTCCGGAACCAGTTGCTCCAGCAATCAAAAGATGAGGCATTTTCGATAAATCAGCTAAAACTGGTTCTCCCTTAACATCTCTGCCTAAAATAAAAACCAAGGGAGCAGTTTCTCGAAAATTAGTTTCTTTAAAAAGAGAACCTAATTTAACCAAAGAAACAGAATGATTAGGAACCTCAATGCCAACTAAAGATTTTCCCGGAATTGGCGCTTCTATTCTTAAAGGATGAGCTGCTAAAGCTAAGGCTAAATTATTTTGTAAAGCCGTAATAGAAGACAATTTTACTCCCTCGGCTGGTTTTAAAGTATATTGAGTCACTGTTGGCCCGACATTAACTTCCCCCATTTCTACTTCAATTCCAAAGCTTTCTAATGTTCTTTTAATAATGTTCGCATTGGCTCTAATATCACCAGTAGTCGGTCTTTTATTTTCTATATCAAAAATAGACAAAGGAGGAAAAACATATTTTTTTGAAGTTTTGGCTGGCGTAAAGAAAACTTCTTCTTTTGGCTTTTTGCTTTCTTCTTTTTTTGTTTCTTGATTAGTTTGATAAAAACCTTGGTATTTTTCGCTTTCTATTTTTTCATCAGGAATCGCTTCTTTTTCCTGATAAAATTCTTCTGTCTCTTCGGTTAAAAATTTCTCTTCTTTTTTCTTGAAAGGAATTTTTAATCTTAAAGGGGTATTAAAAATCAAAACAAAACCCGCCAAAAAAAGACAAATATAAACAGCCAAAGAAGGCCAAAAACCAAAAGGAACTTTAAGCAAGGACCCCAAATAACCAATCCAACCGGCTTTTTGAGGAAAATTAATTTCTACCAGCGACAAAAAAGAAAATAAAATTAATAAAGCGCCAATTAATGATAGATTATTAAAATTAATTTTTTTATTGATGCTCCAAAGATAATTAAAGGCAATAATAAAACTTAAAAGAGGTAAAAGAAAATACCCTATTCCCAAAAGAAACGAAAAAAGCCGAAAAATTACTCTTCCAGCCGGTCCGGCTAAATCAAAATAACTAAAAACAAAAATCACTCCCAAAGCAAAATAAAATAAAGCCCACAAACTAATTTTAATGTCATTGCTCAAAAAAGATTTTTGCTCTTTTTCTAAAGAGTCATCTTCTTCTAGCTCTTTTTTAGTTGTTTTAGTTTTTTTTGCCACAAAATCTTAAAGAATGAATATATTTTTATTGATTAATGATTAATGGGTTATTGATCATTGATTAGTGATCATTGATTATTAGGTATATCTATCCGCCACCTTAGAAGCGCCGTAAGATTCGGGTTTGGTTTTAATTTCAAAACCGCTTCCCCGAATCATTCCAATAATTTCCTGCAACATTTCTTTTGTTTCCCCATTACTGCCAATATCCATATGAATCTCAAATTCAAAATTGATATCTTCTTTGGAAAGATTTGAAAGAACTTCCTGAGCCAACTTTAAAGAAAGAGTGGCTTCTTGATAAATTCTTTCTCTTAAATTTTTTATTCGCTTCTGATAATTAATTTTTCGCCAAAAAAATCTACCTCCATGACCAACTCGATAAACAACAATAGCGCTCACAAAATCAGTTATCTCGTTATTTTTAGAATCAGTGCCAATAATAATTTTATACCGAAATTCAGGCTCGGCTTTAACATAAGCAACTGTTTCTTTTAATAATTGAGAATAAGTATAGGTCTTACCAGCTGGTGAATAAAATTTATCCTCCATTGATTGTTATCTTAACGAAATTAATTAACGGTAAAAGGTAATAAACCTAAAACTCTTGCTCTTTTGATAGCAGTTTTTAATTTTCTCTGATGAGAATTGCACAAACCTGTTTTTTTTCTCGGGTAGATTTTCATCTGACCAGAAATAAAAATTTTTAACGTTTCCACGTCTTTATAATCAACCTGCTTGTTCTTTTGACAAAAATAGCATCTGTTCATTTTATTATGTTGTTTTTTTAGGTATTATTTTAAGTTTCTTTATTTATTGTTGGCAACCTGTTTGAGGTAATCAATATCCTGTTGATATTTTTTTGCCAAAGCCATAACGCTATCACCATAAAATCGATAACGAGGGTTGGTGGAGCCGGAAAAATAAATCATTGCTGCTTTCCATTCATCATTATAATTTTTGCTTGTTGCTCCCCAGTTAGACAAATACAAAGCGCAAGCCACAAAAGCATCTCTAATATCCCAAGGATTAGGAGGATTATTACCGGTGATTTTGCTAACTTGATTTTTATAAGATAGCCAAGTAGTAGGCATAAACTGGGCTGGTCCCATTGCTCCTCCCCAACTGTTTTGACCAGCGATTAATCCCTTGGAAGGATCATTAATTGGACAAGAAATAGGAGTAGTATCAGGGTTTAATCCTAATTCTTTAGTAATTTGATAAAAAGCATCTCTCTGATTAGGCTTCATTACTTTTTGCCAACTTTTTGAAGGAGGATCACCGGCTCGATTACAAGTACCAACATTTTGCCCTAAATTTGATTCCTGAGTTAAAACTGCTAAAAGCAAAGCTGGTCTCACTCCGGTCTTTGTTCCTACCCACTCGGCTATTTCCATCGCCTCACCGAAAGTAACTTGAGTTTTTACTCCCAATAACTGATAAATTCTGTTTTTAATTTCTGCTGCCTTTTGACGAGAATCTTCTAACATTGCTTGGTATTTTTGTTCATTGCCTTTAGTAACAGCCAATAATTTTTCTTGTTCGCTTTTGGTTTGTTCTAAATCTGTTTTTTGCAATAACTGCATTGACAATAATTTTTGGATTTCTTCTCGATCAGTATTTAAAACCTCGTTTTGTTTGGTTAAAGTCTCATTTAAAATTTTTAATTCATCAATATTAGATTGAATTTTATCCTGCAAACTATGGAGAGCATTTAAATAATCGAAGAAGTCGCTTATTTCTTCTGTGGTTAAGAGAATTTGAACTGGCGATTGGCTTTGAACTTGATAATAAAGCTGTAAAAGATTAGTTAAATTTTCTTTCTTTTGATTGATTTCTTCTGTGGTCTTAATAATTGAAACAGTGGTATCTTCAATTTGAATATTCAAATGCTGAAGATTTAAATTGGTTTGTTTAATCTGTAAAGCAATCTTTTCGGCTTTTTTCTTCAATTCATTAATTTTATTTTGTAAAGTTTGTTTCTGCTGCTGGGTTTGAGCAACGATTGATTCATATTGAGCAATTTCTGCCTCTATTTTTTTTAATTCTTCTTCTAACTTTGCCCTTTCTTCATCGTAAGAAGCCAAAACTTGAGGCAAAACAAAAATAGGAGCTGAGACTGTCGAAGAAATTAAGGAAAAAATTATCAAAATAGTCAAAAAAGAAGGAAGGACCCGGGTAAACGGGCTAAACTGATTATGGAAAATTGATTTCTTTTGGAAGCCAAAAAACTTAATTGGCTTCTCAAAAGGAGAATTTTCTTTATTCTCTGGCAAAAATTTTTTAATCTCTTCTATTTTTTTTCTTTTTTGATATCTAACCATAGTTAAAGAAAAAACTATTTATTTTCTTCTGTTTTTTCTCCTGCTTGTTCGGCTTCGGCTGTTTCTTTCTCTTCTTTGGCTTTTTCTTCTTCTTTCGCTACTTCAACAGTTTCTACTGTTCTCTCGGTTTTTAATTCTTTTTCTAATTCTTCTTCAGTCATTGGCGCTGAAATAGTCACTACCGGCGTTCTTTTATCAACCAAAACTTTA
>JAKJEG010000029.1 GCA_022705545.1 Patescibacteria group bacterium
GAATTAAGAGAAAAAAAGGGAATAAAATTAGAAGAAATTAGTAAAGAAACAAAAATTTTAAAAGAAGTTTTGGAAAAAATAGAAAGAAATGAATTTTCTAAACTTCCTCCAGTTTATTTAAAAGGAATTATCAGAAAATATACTCAAGCGCTGGGAATTCCAAAGGACGAAGCTGAAAATCTTATTGGCCAGTTAAGTATTGAGACAGATGACAATCAGAAAAAAAATTTAAAGATTTCTTCCAACAAAGAAAAAAAATTAGTAAAAAAAATAGAGAGAAGAGAGAAAGTTTTTTCTTTATTAATTAAATTATTAATTTTTATTCCTTTGATTTTATACTTAGGTTATGAATTAAGCTTATTTATTTTACCGGCAGAGATTATTTTAGTTGACAAATCGGATTTTTCTAATGTTAATAAAGTAATAATAGAAGGAAAAGTTATAAGAGCAAAATCATTCTCTTTAAATGGTAAAGAAATTAATTTAAATCCTCAAGGAAATTTTGAGGAAATAATTACTTTGCAACCGGGCAATAATCAAATAGAATTAAAAGCTATTAATCCTTTAGGAAAAGAAACGATTCTACCTTTGCCAATTTTTTATCAGCCGCCAGCAGAAGAAAAACCAATAGAAGAAGAAATTGAATCACCAATAATTCAAGAAAACAATCAGTAAATTTTCAATTTTGAATTGAATCCCCTTGCGGGGAGATTGCCGCGTCGCTCCGCTCCTCGTAATGACAAAAAGGGAGTCATCGTGAGGACACTACCCCTTCTGTCATTGCGAGGAATGAGCAAAGCGAATGACGAAGCAATCTCTACCGAAGGTAGGTACCTTAATAAAATTGGACATCGCAAGTCGTTAATGAACTGGTTAGGGTAAAGAGTTTAAGGGTTAAGAAGCCAGCATAGTGAAAAGGTAAGGTCTAAGGTAAAAAATCCTTTTAACTCTTAACCCTAAACAGGACAGACTTTGTTACCTTTCAACCCTAAACCATACCCATTTTATTTTGGTTATTAATTATTTCAACTCGTTAACTCGTTAACTCGTTGACTAAATTGGCGATGTCGTGAATTGATAGTGTCATTCTGAGGCCAAAGGCCGAAGAATCTCTCGCGAATGCGAGAAATGTCAGAATTTCTGGAACAAGTCCAGAGATCCTTAGCTTCGCTCAGGATGACATTGTTCACCAGAGATCCTTCATCGCTAACGCTCCTTAGGATGACATTGTCCATCAGAGATCCTTTGCTTCGTTTCGTTCAGGATGACAATTTTTTACTTTTTCTTGGTTTAATGATATAATCAATTTGTTCTTCGATTAAAATAATTCCAAGAATAATAAAATGCCTAAAAAAAGCAGAAACGATCAGGAAAAAACAGCGCCAGATAAAAGTAAAAAAACAGAGGAGGGATTAGGAGAAATACTCAAAGAAATTCAGGAAAAATTTGGAGAAGGATCGATTATGCAATTAGGTCAAAAAGAGGTCATAGTGGCTGAAGCAATTCCTACTGGTTCTTTGTCTTTAGATTTAGCCTTAGGAGTCGGCGGGGTGCCAAAAGGACGAATTATTGAGATTTACGGGGCTGAATCTTCTGGTAAGACAACTTTAGCTTTACACATTATCGCTCAAGCTCAAAAAAAAGGAGGAAAGGCAGCTTTCATTGATTCTGAGCATGCCCTTGATCCGGAATATGCTAAACGAATAGGAGTTAATTTAGATAATCTTTTAATTTCCCAGCCTGATAGCGGAGAACAGGCCTTGGATATTGCTGAGGCCTTAGTAAGATCTGGTCAATTAGATGTGATAGTTATTGATTCAGTAGCCGCCTTAACGCCTCAAGCCGAAATCGAAGGAGAAATGGGAGATCAGCAGATAGGACTTCAAGCCAGATTAATGAGCCGAGCTTTAAGAAAATTGACTGCTTTTATCAGCAAAACAAAAACAGTTTTGATTTTTATTAATCAGACAAGAATGCAAATCAGGGGAATGGCTTATGGTAATCCAGTGACTACTCCGGGTGGCAAAGCTTTAAAATTTTTTTCTTCGGTGAGGGTAGAATTAAATCGAATTGCTCAAATAAAAAAAGGAGAAGAAATTGTTGGTTCTCGGATTAAAGCCAAGGTGGTAAAGAATAAAGTTGCTCCTCCTTTTAAAATCGCTGAATTTGATATTTATTATAGTGAAGGAATTTCTTTAGAAAGCGATTTAATCAATATTGGTTTAAAAAGAGGATTAATTCAAAAATCAGGTAATACTTTTTATTATAAAGATAAAAAATTAGGGTCGAGTTTAGATTCAGCCCGTTTATTTTTGAAGGAAAATAAACCAGTTGCTGAAGAAATTTATAACAACATTATTTCTAAAAAAGAAAATGACGAAGCAAACAATTAAAAATAAAAATAGCGACGATTTAAAAGAAAATTTAGAATTGGATAGCGAGACGGAATTAAAAATAGGGTTTTATGAATTGGCTTTTTTTCTATCTCCGCAGTTAGGGGAATCTCAACTAAAAGAAACAATTGATCAATTAACTAATAAGATAAAAGAAGAAGGCGGGGAGATGCTTTATTTTGAAATTCCTGAATTAAAAAAAATTGCCTATCCGATAAAAAAACAAAATGAAGGTTATTTTTCTTTTTGCCAATTTAAAATTTTGAAAGATAAAATTCAGGATTTAGAAAAAGAGTGGCAAGGGAATGAAAAATTTTTAAGATATCTTCTAATAAAATTAAATCCTAAAGAAGATCTAATTAAATCAAAAAAAGGCGAAGAAAGAAGTGATGAAGGTGAAGTATCAAAAGGATCAGAAGGATTAAAAGAAAAAAGATTAATTAGCAAAGGAAAAAAAGAAACAAAGATTTCAGCAAAGAAAATTGAGGAGAAAAAAGAAGAAACAACCTCTCAAGAAAAAACAGAAGGGGAAAAAGAGGTCGATTTAGACGAACTAGAGAAAAAAATTAACGAAATTTTAAATAAATAGAATAAAAGTTAAAAAATATGTTTTTAAATAAAGTTTTACTGATCGGTAATTTAACCCGAGATGTGACTTTAAGAAACACTCCTTCTGGTCAATCAGTAGCTGATTTTGGTTTAGCCACCAATAGAACTTGGGTTAATGGACGAGGAGAAAAGAAACAGGAAGCTGAATTTCATAATATAGTAGTTTGGGGAAAAATGGCTGATTTATGCAGCCGGTATTTATCAAAAGGAAGTTTAGTTTTCGTTGAAGGAAGAATTAGAACTCGTTCTTGGGTTGATCAAAACGGTAATAAACGGTATCGGACAGAAATTATCGCGGAAAATGTTCGTTTTGGTCCGCGGAGAGATCAAGGAGATTTCTTAAAACCGCCTTCCTCAGTTGATGAAATTTCCGAAGATCAGATAGAGACAAGTGAAGATTTACCGATTTTAGAAGAAGATAATTCTTTTGGTGAAAAATCGAATAATGATTTTTCTAGCGAGGATGAAGATATTACTCCGGATGAAATTCCTTTTTAAGAGTTTCAATAATTTCATCTAAATTACCTGCTAATATTTCTTCAAGATTATGCCAGCTTTTTTTAACTCGATGGTCGGTTATCCTGTCTTGAGGAAAATTATAGGTTCTGATTTTTTCTGCTCTTTCAGCAGTCCCAATTTGACTTTTTCTCTTTAAAGACTCATCAGTGAGTCTTTTTTTATTTTCAATATCAAATAATTTATTTTTTAGAATTTCCATTGCTTTTTCTTTGTTTTGAGATTGAGATCTTTCACTTTGGCAACTGACTATTAAACCAGTTGGTTTATGAATAATTCTGACAGCAGTTTCTACCTTTTGAACATTTTGACCGCCAGGGCCAGAGGAACGGAAAAAAGAAATTTCTAAATCGGAAGGTTTAATTTCAATTTCGGGGTTTTTTACTTGAGGAATAACGGCTACGGTCGCTGTTGAGGTATGCACCCGGCCTGATTTTTCTGTTACCGGTATCCTTTGAACCCGATGAACTCCGGCTTCATATTGTAAATCTTCATAAGCGGAGGCACTTTTTATTTCTAAGACCCCTTCTTTAAGACCGTTTAAAGAAGTAAGATTGAGGTCAATTATTCTAACTGGCCAATTTTTTTGATTGGCATATTTTTGATACATTCGAAATAAGTCAGAAGCAAAAAGAGCGGCTTCTTCTCCGCCAGTTCCGGGTCTAATCTCTAAAATAACTCCGGAAATATTGTTTTTTAAATCAGGATTTTCACTTTCTTTTTCTTCAATTTTTTGAAGTTTTTCAATAATATTCTGCTTTTTTTCTAAATTTTTATTAATTTCTTCGTTAGCTAAGTCAATCAATTCTGTTTCGTTTGCTTCTTTTAAAATTTCTTGAGCTTCGTTAATTTTTTTATCTAATTTTTCAATTTCTTTGAAAAGAAATATTTTTTCTTCGATGGTCTTTAATTCCCTTGAGGCCTCTTCAAATTTTTCTCTATTAGAAAGAAACTCAGGGTTACTGAGTTTCTTTAAAAGCTCTTCTTTTTGTTTTTTTAATTCATCTAAAGACATTTAGCTTTTTTGTTTCTTTCCTTTTTGGTAAGTAGCAGTTTTTTGAAGTCTCTCTTTGAATTTTTGCACCCGGCCAGCAGTATCGATTATTTTTTCTTGACCGCTATAAAAAGGATGACATTGAGAGCAAATTTCTACCTCTAATTTTTCTTTAGTCGAGCTAACATAAAATTTAGCCCCGCAGACACAGGTTACTTCGGTTTGTTCAAAATATTGAGGATTAAAATCTTTTTTGGTATCTTTCTTGGTATCTTTTTTTGTCTCTTTTTTAACAGTTTTTTCC
>JAKJEG010000030.1 GCA_022705545.1 Patescibacteria group bacterium
TTTAGTAGAATTATTTGAAGGCGAAGAACGAAGAAAAGATTATGAAAGATTATATCTTTCTACTGGCATTCATTATCAAAGTTTAAAAGAAGAATTGGCTGATTGTCTTTATAAGCAATTAAAACCTATTCAGGAAAAGAGACAATATTATTTAAAAAACGAACAATTGGTTAAAAAAATCCTTCAGGAGGGTCAAGAATATGCCCGACAAATATCTTTGAAAAATATTCAGGAAGTAAGGGAGAAAATGGGTATTAAAATAATTTAATTTATGACCAACCCTTTAAATCAGAATAATTCTTCAGAAATTATTTCTGTTGAAGATCTATATAAAAATTTTGGTCCTCTAAAAGCCGTTAATCATATTTCTTTTAAGGTAAAAAAAGGAGAAATTTTTGGTTTTTTAGGTCCTAATGGCGCTGGAAAAAGCACCACCATTAATATTTTATGCACTTTAATGAAACCGACTAGCGGCCGGGTATTAATTGATGGCTATGATTTAGTGAAACAGCCTCAAGCCGTTCGTCATTTAATTGGTTTAGTTTTTCAAGAAATTATTTTGGATAGTCATTTGACTGCTGAAGAAAATCTCTACTTTCATGCTATGCTTTATGGAATGAAACAAAAAGATTTTATTTTGAAAAAAAGGGAAGTTTTAACTCTTTGTGAGTTATGGGAGAAAAGGAAATGGAAAACCAGCAGTTTTTCCGGAGGCATGAAAAGAAGGTTAGAAATTGCCCGGGCTCTTGTTCATTCTCCAAAGATTTTATTTTTAGATGAACCGACTATTGGTTTAGATCCCCAGACGAGAAATAAAATTTGGGATTATATTTTTACTGTTCGAAAAGAAAAAAAGATGACGGTTTTTTTAACCACTCAATATATTAATGAGGCGGAGATTTGTGATCGAATTGCGATTATTGATGAAGGTCAAATTGTCGCCCTTGATAGTCCGGAAAATTTAAAGAAAATGATTGGTGGAGAAGTGATTATTTTTCGAACCGTTGATAATGATTTGGCTGAAAAAGAATTTAAAAAATCTTTTCCAGAAATTCCTTTAAAAAGAGTTGGCGGTAGTTTTCGGATAGAAACCAATAACGGTGATGAATTTTTACCTGCCTTAATTAAAACTATTACCCCCCGAATAACCTCAATGGAATTAAGAAAGCCAACGTTAGAAGATGTTTTTTTGGAAATTACCGGTCGCAGAATAAGAGAATCAGAAACAGAGGAAAAAGACCATTTAATAAATTTAGATTCTATTCTTGAATTTTTAAATCCTTTTGGACCGATTTTCCCTCAAAATAATTCTGCCGAGGAAAAAAATGAAAACAACAAAACCTAATTTATTTCCTATTTATATTATTTGGTACAGAGAAATTCTTCTTTATTTAAGAAATCATTTAAAACTCTTTACTTCTTTTTTTGTTCCAATTTTAATTTTGGTATTTTTTGGCACCGGCTTAAAAGCTTTTTTACCCCAAAATCTTCTTCATTATGATTTTGTTCAGTTTTTCTTTCCCGGCATTCTAAGTTTAAGTTGTTTGGTTATGGTAATGTCTTCAACTATTTCCGTTGTTTGGGATAAAGAATTTGGGTTTTTAAAAGAAATTTTAGTCGCTCCAATTGAAAGATGGCAGATTGCTTTAGGTAAGATTTTGGGGGCTACAACAACAGCTGTTATTGAAGGGGCTTTAATTTTATTTTCCGCTCCTTATTTTGGTTTTCCTCTTTCTTGGGTTTTATATTTTGAGGTTTTAGGAATTATTTTTTTATTTTCTTATGGGGTTGGGGGACTGGGTTTGTTTTTTGCTTCTCGAATTTCTCGAATGGAAAGTTTTTCTATTCTGACTCAATTAATAATTGCTCCTTTGGTTTTTCTTTCTGGTGCCCTTTTTCCTTTGAATAATGCTCCTTTATGGATGTTAAATATTGCCCGCTACAATCCTTTAGCTTATGGCATAGATGCTCTTCATTGGATTTTTTTGAAGCCAATTGTCTCGCCATCAGAGTTAAACAATTTAATTTTATTCCCTTTTGCTAAAAGTTTATTGGTTTTAATTGCTTTTGACTTTGTTATTAGCTTTTTGGCTTTAAGAGTCTTTAATAGATATCTCATTAAGTAAATTTTTAATTGTCAATGCTTAGAGTTTGGACATCGCCAGTCGTTAATTTCTAACGACTGGCGATGTCGTTAATTCAATTTTGAGATCTTATTTTTGAGATTTGAGATATCTATGAGGTTGCCGCGTCCAATAATTAGAAAAACTTTTAAAACTGTGCTAATATATTAGTATGAATATTCAGTATTTCGGTCATTCTTATTTTAAAATAGAAACCAAAGGAGCAACTCTTGCAGTTAATCCTTATTCAGAATTACCCAATTTAAAAACCAATAAACCGCCTCGTTTTAAGGCTGATATTCTTTTAATATCCGAGCCAACAGAATTGTTTAATAACCAACAAACGATTCTTGGTACTCCTTTTGTTTTAGCTGAACCCGGTGAAGTGGAAATCAATCAGATTTTAATTAAAAGCATTTTTAATTTTTCTTTTCAAAAAAATGACGTTTTTTTCAATAAAGTAATTTTTAAAATTGAAGCCGAAGATATTGAAGTAGGAATTATTAATGATTTACGGGAAAAGGTTATTAAAGAGAAACTTTTTGAAGAACTTTCTGGCGTAGATATTTTAATTTTGCCAGTAGGCGGTGATTCACCAATTGATTCTGAACTAGCCATTTCTGTTATCAATCAAATTGAGCCAAAAATCGTGATTCCTGCTTTTTATTATCCTTTAAAAAAGAAATTAGAGAAAGAAGAAGAAATTTATAATGATTTTTTGGCAACTATCAAGAAAAAACCTGAATTAATGGAAAAATTGACTATCAAAAAAAACCAGTTGCCTCAAGCTACCAAAATAATTATTTTAAAAAACCTTAGTTAATATTTAAAATGGCTAAAAAAGACAATCAATCTAACCTCGAGAAGCCGAAGATTAACGATTCTTCAATAAAAGAACAGGATATTAGTGCTGAATTAAGAGATTCGTATTTAGATTACGCAATGTCAGTTATTATTTCCCGGGCTTTACCTGATAGCCGAGATGGTTTAAAACCAGTTCAAAGAAGGATTTTGTTTGTAATGAATGAAGAAGGGCTGCATGCCAATTCCAAATTTAGAAAATCAGCCACTGTTGTTGGTAGCACTTTGGGCCGCTACCATCCCCATGGTGACATGGCAGTTTATGAAACTTTGGTGAGAATGGCTCAAGATTTTTCTTTGCGCTACCCTTTAGTTGAAGGTCAAGGTAATTTTGGCTCGATTGATGGTGATCCGCCAGCTGCTCAAAGATATACCGAGTGTCGCTTGAGTCCCATTGCTGAAGAAATGCTAGTTGATATTGATAAAAATACCGTGGATTTTATCCCTAACTATGATGGTACTCGGCAGGAACCAAAATATTTACCCGCGAAAGTTCCTCAGCTAATTATTAATGGCACTATGGGTATTGCTGTTGGAATGGCCACTAATATTCCGCCTCATAATTTAACTGAGGTTTGTGAAGCGATTATTTTTTTAATTGATCATCCCAATGCCTCTATTGAAGAACTTATGAATTTTATTAAAGGGCCAGATTTTCCCACTGGGGGGATTATTTATGGTAAAAATGATTTATTAAAAACTTATCTCAACGGTCAGGGTCAAACTTTATGCCGGGCAAAAACAGAAATTGACGAAGAAAAGAATAAGATTATTATCACAGAGATTCCTTATCGAGTTAATAAAGCGGAGTTATTAAAAAGAATTGCTTCTTTGGTGGAGAATAAAAAAATTGAAGGGATTAAAGATTTAAGAGATGAATCAGATAAAGAAGGTTTAAGAATTACTATTGAGCTAAAAAATAATGCTTTATCAAAAACAGTTTTAAATCAGCTTTTTCATTATACTGATTTAGAAAAACGTTTTTATTTTAATTTTTTGGCTTTGACGGCTGATGGCTTACAACCTCAAGTGCTCTCTTTAAAAGAAATTCTTCAAGAATACCTTGAACATCGGAAAAAAGTTATTTATCGGCGTACTGAATTTTTGTTAAACAAAGCTCAAGAGCGCGCTCATATCTTAGAAGGGCTTCAGAAAGCTTTAAACCATATCGATGAGATTATTAAATTAATAAAATCTTCTTCTTCTCGCGAAGATGCTTTTCAAAATCTTCAAAAAAAATTTGGTTTTTCTGAAATTCAAGCCAACGCTATTTTAGATATGAAATTAGCCAATTTAGCTCGTTTGGAAAAAGAAAAAATTGACAACGAATTAGAAGAAAAGAGAAAATTAATCAAAGATTATACTTATATTTTAAACCACCCTGAGAAAATTCTTTCCATCATTAAAGAGGAATTGGCTGAATTAAAAAATAAATACGGTGATAATAGAAGAACTCAGATTGTAGAGCATTTGCCAAAAGCCGGCTCTACCGAAGATTTAATTCCTTCAGAAACAACTTTAATTGTTTTTTCAAGCGGCGGTTATATTAAAAGATTAAAACCAGATATTTTAAAAGAGCAACAAAGAGGCGGGAAAGGTATTATTTTATTCGAAAATTCAGAAGATGATTATTTGCTTTCTACTTGTTTATGTAATTTAAGAGATGATTTATTTGTCTTTACCAATACAGGCCGTCTGTTTAAAATTAAGGCCTATGAGATCAATGAAGGCTCTCGAATTGCTAAAGGAAAGAAAATCAATAGTTATCTCGATTTGCCCGAAGACGAAAAAGTAGTGATCATTAA
>JAKJEG010000031.1 GCA_022705545.1 Patescibacteria group bacterium
AACTTTTTCCTTCTCTTCTAATTCTTTCCTTAAAACAGGAATTTTCCCGTAGAGAATTTCTGCTGCTTCTTCCAATTGAGAATTTCTTTCTAATTCTTCGGCTTTCTTTTCTAATTCCTCTATTTCCTGTTTCAATTTTGCTACTCCTTCAAAAATATTCTTTTCCTGTTCCCATAAATTTAAAAGAGATTCATAATCTTTCTTTAATTTTTTCAATTCTTTGTTAATCTGTTCTAATTTTTTAGTTATCTTCTGACTTGATTTCTCTTTAGTTTCTTTTTTCAAGGCCTCTTTTTCTAACTCTAAATATTTAATCTTTTTTTCTAATTCAGCAATTGGCAAGGGCTTGCTTTGAATTTCTAAGCTTAAAGCAGAAGCGGCTTCATCAATTAAGTCAATGGCTTTATCCGGCAAGAATCGAGAAGTAATATAACGAACAGAAAGTTGAACTGCCTGAATAATTGCTTCATCAGTAATTTTTAAACCATGATGAGCTTCATACTTTGGTTTTAATCCTCTTAAAATGTTAATCGCTTCCTCAATTGAAGGCTCTTCAACAATGACTGACTGGAATCTTCTCTCCAAGGCTGGATCTTTTTCAATATATTCTCGAAAATCCTTAAAAGTAGCTGCTCCGATTACTCTTATTTCTCCTCTGGCTAAGGCTGGTTTTAATAAGTTCGAAGCATCAATTGCCCCTTCAGCTGCTCCCGCGCCTACTAAAGTATGAATTTCATCAATAAAAAGAATAACATTGTCTTTCTTCTTGATTTCTTTCAACAATTTTTTAAATCTTTCTTCGAATTCTCCCCGAAATCTTGTTCCCGCAATTAAACTTCCTAAATCCAAAGAGACAATCCTTTTATTTTGAAGGTTTTCCGGCACTTCTTTTTTAACAATTAGCTGAGCCAAACCCTCAACAACGGCTGTTTTTCCAACACCGGCTTCACCAATTAAAATAGGATTATTTTTCATTCGGCGACACAAAATTTCCATTACTCTTCTCAACTCATTTTCCCTGCCAATAACTGGATCTAATTTTCCCTCTTCAGCCAATTTTGTTAAATCTTGAGTATATTTTTCTAAAACATCTTCTTTCGTTTCCTGAAATTCATCGGTGATTTTATCATCTCCTAAATAATTTCTTAACGATTGCAAGAATTTTTCTTTATCAATCGAATATTTATTCAACACTTCCCGAGCTGAATTTTTTGTCGTTAAAATCCCGTAAAAGAGATACTCTGGAGAGACAAACTCGTTTTGATCTTCCAAAGCTTTTTTGGTAGCTGATTCCAAAACACTAACAATTTCTGGTGAAAGATACATCTGAGACGCTGCTCCGCCCACAGAAAAAATTCTTGGCAATCGAATAATTTCTGACAATAAATCTTTAAGCAAAGCCTCAACATCAACTTGCAATTCTTTTTCTAAAATTTCTCTGACCGTGGAATCTTCTTCGTCAATTAAAGTATAGGCGAGATGCAAAACCCGCATCTCACCCTGATTTCTTTCCAAAGCCATTTGTTGGGCTCTTTCTAAAGCTGCCTGAGCTTTAGCTGTAAATTTTCCTAAAGGCATATTTTGATTATTGATTATTGATTAATGATTATTAATTATTGATTATTGATTAAACCCTCTCCTCCTTGATTGATTAACGGCGCTTGCCCTCCTTCTACTTGCGGAGATTGCGTTTGAGGAGCTTGTTGAGTTTGAGGAACTTGACTAGCAGGCGCTTGGGTATTAGGAGTATTATTTAACCGACTATTTTTTATCTCTTGAATCACCGGACTGTTTTTATCCAATTTTGTCATCCAAATAACATTATCTTTGTTAATCTCTAATCTGTCTTCCGGCAAATAAACAGCGTCAGTAAATTTAATTAAAGTAAAATTAACTTGGCCGGTTTGATCAGTTTGAGTTTGTAAAAACCAAACGTCTTTTAAACCAAATTTAGGAAACTGAACAACTTTACCAAAATACAAATCACCAGTATTTAAATAAACAGCCGTATATTCATCTTCACTGGCTTTTTGAGAAGTTAAAATAATTAAATAAGCCAATAAAGCAATCAGAATTAAACTAATAACGAGAAAAATTTTATGAGTTGATTCTTTTTTCATAGTATTTTTTTATTTTTATTTTTTTATTGTTTTAATTTTCTTTCTTCCAAAACAACTTCGATGTTCAAATAGTCATTTCCTCTTAAAACTTTCAAAGTTATTCTATCTCCCACTTTGTATTGCCGAATTAAACTTGACAAGTCATGATTAGCATCTACTTTTTGCCCATTCACTTCCAAAATAATATCTCCTTCTTTTAATCCAGCTTTTTCTGCTGGCGATCCTTTAATGATGGCCAATCCTTCTTCCTCTGACTCAGCAATTAAAGCCCCATAATCAACTTTCAACCCTTTTTCTTCCTGTAAAGATGGATCCACAATTTGATAGAAAACCCCCAGGAAAGGAACTTTGATTTCACCAGTTTGGACTGCTTGTTCAAAAGATGTTTTTATTTTATCAACAGGAATAGCAAAACCAATATTTTGGGCGCTATACACCATTGCCGTATTAATCCCTATGACTTCACCATTTAGATTCAAAAGAGGTCCGCCAGAATTGCCTTGATTAATAGCCGCATCAGTTTGGATAACATCGCTCAAAACTACAGCTTCCCTGGTTATTGGATCACTGGCTTGAATTGAACGGGCTAAACCAGAAATTACTCCAACCGAAACCGTATTTCTAAATTCCCCTAAAGCATTGCCAATAGCAATAACTACCTGACCTAAAGCAAGACGATCTGAATTTCCCAAGATTAAAAAAGGAAAGGTTTCAATATTGCTTTTAATCTTTAAAACAGCAAAATCCTCAACCGGATCGCGGGCAATAACTTCCACTTCGTATTTTTTCCCGTCATTGGTAAAAAGAGTATAACTGGCGCTTTCATCTTCGACAACGTGTTTATTGGTAATAACATAACCATCAGGGGAAACAATAAAACCCGAACCAGAACTAACTTCTTTTTTCGTAGTCCCTTTTTGACGATATTGAGGAATTTGAAATTCAAAAGGAAAACCAAAAAAATCTTCAAACGGATTAATATAATATTGTTCTACTATAGGGACATCTTTAGTAGCCACAATACTTACTACTGCTCCTTCGCTTTTTTCCACTGCTTTGATGATTTTCTGATCAACGCTTTCATTGGAATTAGAAACGGTAGTTATTCCCTTTAGAAAAGCGTCATTTTCTGAAGAAGGAATAAAATACCTTGAAGCCACTCCTCCTAAAAGACCAAACACAAAAGACCCCACTAAACAAACCACCAAAAAGGCGGCTAACTGCTTTTTAAAGAATTTTGCTTCTTTTGTTTCTGATCTCTCTGTTTTCTCTTTTTCCTTTTGCTGATTTTTTTTATTTTCTTTATTTTCTTCTGTCATAAAAATTAATATTAAAAATTAAATTCTTGGGTTGACTTTATTTTAACCAAGTACTTCTATTTTACCTCAAATTTAAAAAAATTCAAGAGAGCGAAAAACTCTTTTATAATTCTCAACAGCTAAATTAAGAATTGATTTCAGCTTTTGGTTTAACTGAGCCAATAATTTTTTCTTTTCTAAAAAGGTTAATAAACAATTTAAATAAAAACATAAATCCAATTAATAAATAATAAAAGATATTTATCAAAAAAAATGAATTTGGAGCTAAATATCTTCGATAAAAAATAAAAAGCCCTCGATGAAAATACCATAAATTTTTTAATGGTTGCCTTTGAGTCCCGCCTTTGCCACCATAATGAAGTACCCTAAAAAATGGATAGTAATAAATTTTCCAATTCTTTTCCTGAACCCGAAAACAAAAATCGCTATCTTCCCAGTATAAAAAATAATTTTCATCTAATAAGCCAACCTGCTCAAATACTTTTTTTCTAACAATCATTGCTGAACCGCTAATTTGCTGAACTTCGCTGATTTCGTTTTCATTTTTATCTAATAAGAAATAACCGCCAAAAACTTTTTTCTGCCAAGGAGTTTTATTAAAAATTTTCCACAAACCCGAGACATAACAAAAAGAATTCCAAAAAGTTGGCCAGCCTCTTTTACATTGTCTTTGAAAAGAATAATCCGCATTTAATACTTTGGGGCCAATTATTCCTATTTCTTGTTGAGAATCAAAAAAGTCTATGAGTTCATTAATATTATCATCTAAAATTAGCGTATCGGGATTCAATAAAAAAATATATTCCCCTTTTGCTTCTTTTATTCCTTGATTATTGGCTTTAGCAAAACCAACATTTTCTTTATTTTTAATAACTCTTACTAGCGAAAATTCTTTCTCTACCATTTCTTCACTCTTATCAACCGAACCATTATCAACAACTAAAACTTCAAAACTTGTTTTTTTGATTTTTTGAAAAATTGATTCTAAACAATCTTTTAAAAAATTCTTTGTGTTATAACTAACAATAATTATTGAGAGCTTTAAATCATTATTCATATAATAAGATCAATTCAAGTTTATAATGCCATAGTTTGGACATCGCAAGCCAATT
>JAKJEG010000032.1 GCA_022705545.1 Patescibacteria group bacterium
TTCTCGCGCCGGACAAAATTGATTCCAAAGAATCAGATGTTAATTCTAATTCCTTAGTTGCTTTTTACACTAATGAAAATGCCTGTTTTCTTTTTCCCGGCGACATTGATGCTTCTGTTGAGAAAAAAATTCTTCCTTTGATTGATGCTTCTCCCTGCCTTTACCGGGTTTTAAAAGTTGCCCATCACGGCTCTAAATATTCAACCGATGAAAATTTCTTAAAAATTTTTCAGCCAAATTTTGCGGTGATTGAAGTTGGAAAAAATAGTTATTCTCATCCTCATCCTGAATTACTGGAAAGATTGAATAAAATCAGGGCTGAAATTTTTCGGACTGATCTCAATGGCACTATTCAGTTTTATTTTGATTCAAAATTTAATCTCCTTCATCGTTTTCTTTAATTATCCTTCATCTCAAAATCAAATTAACGACATCGCAAATTTAGTTAACGAGTTAACGAATTAACGAGTTAATGAATTAACTCATTAACTAAATAATAATATTCGTTGTTAGTTGTCAGTTGTCAGTTAATTCTTACGAACTATGCTTGCGAAGTCTTACGAAGTTCAACTTCATAAACTTCAAGGGAATTATGGAAGTTGAACTTCCATAGATTGAACATTTGCATTTCGAGTTTAATTAACGACATCGCAAGTCGTTAATCGACTTGCGATGTCCAAATATTTCTGCTGCCAACAAAAATTGACAGAGATGAAAAATTATTGTATATTCGGAATAAGTTTTGCTCTTTAATATCAAAATAAAAGGAGGTAAACAAAATGAGGATTGTTCAGCCAAGAATTCAGATTATTGATCGGATTAATGGTGAAGCGATGTTGAAGAAATTAGAAAAAATAGGCCGGGTTAGCCACAAAAGTGAAGGCAAAATCACCGTTAATTCCAGCCGGCAATTTGTTAGAAGGTTGATTAAATCTGGTCATGAATCAGTTTTGGAGCATATCTCAATTACCGTGAAAATCATTTGCGATCGGGGAATTTCTCACGAAATTGTTCGGCATCGGATTGCTAGTTATACCCAAGAATCAACCAGATATTGCGCTTATCAGGAAGGAATAGAAATTATTTTACCGGATATTATTAAAAACAACCGGCAAAATAAAAAGATATTTTTAAAAACTATTCGCGAAATTGAAAAAACTTATCAAGATTTGTTGACTAATGGTGTTCCGCCGGAAATTGCCAGAAACATTTTACCTCACTGTTTAAAAACAGAAATTTATTGTACTTTTAATTTAAGAGAATGGCGTCATATTTTTTCTCTTCGTTGCGCCCGAGACGCTCATCCTCAGATAAGAGAAATTTTCATCAAAATATTACAAAAATTTCAGCAGAAAATTCCTATTGTTTTTGACGATTTTGAAGTTGACGAAGAAGAAAATGTCACTTATCAGTTGCTTTAGGGGGCTTTGCCCCCTTTTTTATTAAAAAAATTAACGACATCGCTAGTCGTTAGAAATTAACGACATCGCAAGTCGTTAGAAATTAACGACATCGCAAGTCGTTAGAAATTAACGACATCGCAAGTCGTTAATTGGTAACTGAAAACTTACTCAGTCGGTTGCTTTTTAGCCCTAAATGTATTATTATAGATATAATAAGAATACTTTTAAGGTTTATGCTGAATCCTAACTGCATTTTTTGTAAAATTATTGCTGGTGAAGTAGAAGCCAAGAAATACTACGAAGACGATGAATTTTTGGCTATTTATGATATTAACCCAATTACTGAAGGCCATTTAGTGGTTTTTTCCAAAAACCACTATTTTAATGTGGAAGAAATGCCTCAAAAAGAATGGGAGAAATTAATGTCAATATCCAGAGAATTAGCCGAAAAAGAAATAAAAGAATTAAAAGCCGATGGTTATCATCTTTTAATTAATCAAGGCAAAGCAGCCCAGTCAGAAGTTGAGCATCGTCCTCATATTCATATTATTCCCCGTCGTTTTGGCGATAATTTAAAAATCGATCCTCGTTAATATGTTTAATTTTAGTTTATCCTTGCCTATGCTTCAAGGGGTTTTTGACAACCCCCTGGGCCGATATTTTTTGTCTTTTAATATTTTTTTTCAAAGTTATATTTTAAAAATAGTAGCAGTTATCGCCCTGATTTTTTTTCTTAGGATGGCTTTTGTTTTTCTTACTAATCAGAAAAAATGGCAAAAAAAGAAAAATTTTTTTAGCGATTTAACTATTGAAGAAGTTAAAAATTTAGCTCAGAAAAAAGGCCTTTCTTTGCCTTCTTTTACTGTTCTTATTCCGGCAAGAGAAGAGGCCTTGGTTATTAAAAGCACTCTTTTTCGAATAGCTCAAATCAATTATCCCTTGGACAAGATGGAAATAGTAGTGATCACTGATGAGAAAGAGAGACAAAAAAGAGTTAATAACCAGCCTATTACTCAGGAAGAAGTAGAAAACGCCATTAAAGAGTTAACCAAGGAGAAAAAAGGATTGAAGATTCACCATTTAGAAATTCCCTATGATTATGACGGTGAGTTATTTGGCCGTCAGCTATTTAAAGAAGTGCCTTCTACTAAAGGCCGAGCCCTTAATTATGCGCTGACTTCCTTTCATTCAAGCGATTTTTGCGCTTTTTTTGACACTGACGATTATCCCCATCAGAATTGCCTTTTATCAGTGGCTTATGAATATTTAAAAGACAATAAAAAAGTTCTTTTTCAGATGCCGATTTTTCAGTGCCGAAACTTTTTTTCTATTTCAACTTTTTCTAAAATTATTTCTTTGGGACAGGCCTTTACCCATGAATATTTTCTTCCTTGGATTTTAACTTGGCTGCCATTTTTGGGCGGCACTAATTTTTTTGTCAAAACTAATTATTTAATTCAGGCCGGTGGTTTTCGTCTGGATTCCATTACCGAAGATTTAGAATTAGGAACTCGTTTATATTTAAAAGAAAATATCTGGCCAATTTTTTTGCCTTTGGCTTCTTCTGAACAAACACCGCCTAATTTTAAATCTTATTTTCATCAGCGACAGAGATGGGGATTAGGTCAAATGAAAGTCTTGGCTGATTTATCTCAAATGGTGAAAGACCCTGGTGAAAATCCTGAAATCAAAACAAAAGCCCGACAGCTTTATTATAAATTAATTGCTTATGGACCATTAGAATGGTTAATTTATTTTGCTATCACAGCCCTTTCTTCTTTTTCTTTAATAATTTCTTTTATTCGGGTGTTATTAGTAGTTTCTTTTCTGAATACCTTTTATTCCGCTTCTTTTT
This sequence comes from Patescibacteria group bacterium, assembly GCA_022705545.1. Lineage (GTDB taxonomy): Bacteria > Patescibacteriota > Minisyncoccia > UBA6257 > UBA6257 > JAKJEG01. The sequence goes on from JAKJEG010000032.1 coordinate 3,259, forward strand.
TAATTATCGGTAAAGAATTTTTAAATTCGTTGTTTTCGATTATTAGTTTTCCTCTTTTGATAATGACTGCTTTGCTTTTCTTCCATTATCGTTCTTATATTGCTAAACCGAAAATCTCTTGGCAATTAGCGGGAAATATAGGCAAAACTTTATTAGAAATGTTCTTTATTATTCCTTTTGTGCTCTTTTTGTATCCTTTGCCGTTTGTCAGCGCCTTCTTTAAGCATTTTATCCGCAAACAAAAAGAACCCTTATGGGTTAAAACTCCCCGGACAGCGGAAGTAATTAAATAAAATTAGCTTTTATCTCGTTCGACGTATTCACCAGTTTCGGTGTTAACAATTATTTTTTCGCCTTCGGAAATAAAAATAGGAACATTGATTTTTAATCCAGTTTCTAATTTTACAGTTTTTGTTGCTCCGGAAACAGTATTGCCTTTTAAAGCCGGCGGGGCTTCGACAACTTTTAAACTAACTTTTGGAGGCAATTGAAGGGCAAAGGGTTTTTCTTCCAAAAACAAGATATTAGCTTCGCTGTTTTGAGAGAGATATTTAATTTTGTCTTCAACTTCTTCTAAGGGTAAATTTACCCTTTCTTTATTTTCTAGTTCAAAAACAGCTGAATGCCGATCGCAGTATAAGAACTTCGCTGATTTAATTTCTAACTCCACTACTGGAAATTCTTCGTTATTGCGAAAATTAACCTCTTTGGTTTTACCACTGGAGATATTTTTTAATTTTGTCCTAATAACTGGCGCTCCTTTACCGGGTTTAAAAAATTCTTTATTCAAAACTTCCCAAACTTCGCCATCAACCTTTATTAAAATTCCTTTTTCTAAATTAGAAGAATTAATAGTATTTTTCATAGTTGATTAGATTTATTTAATCTGGATTTAAGACCTAAAAAGTTTGTATAAGGTATAAAAGTTTTATAATCATACTTGATAAAGCTTTAAAATTCAAAAATTAAATTAACGACAGCGCAAATTTAGTTAACGAGTTAACGAATTAACGAGTTAATGGGTTAATAGAAAATTGATACCTTATTAAGGTACCTACCTTCGGTAGAGATTGCTTCGCTTCGCTCGCAATGACATTCCTTTTCTGTCATCCTGAGGAGTGAAACGACGAAGGATCTCATAAATATCTCAAATCTCAAAAATAAAATCTCAAATCTACATCTTAAATTTTAAATCTTTTATGAATTTTTTTTGAGGAAGTTTACGAAGAGTTTACGAAGTTCAACTTCATAAGATTCATAAGATTCAAACTTCATAAACTTCAACCTTATT
>JAKJEG010000033.1 GCA_022705545.1 Patescibacteria group bacterium
GTTAGAGTATGTAAAAGATTAGCGCCAATAAACCTTAATATAACTAGAATAAAAGCGCTGTAAAAGCCAGCGGAAAAAGTTTGGTTAATTAAAATTTCTTCTAAACAAACCCCTAAATTTTCCACAAAAGCCACTCCTAAGGCAAAAACTATTAAATAAACTAAAGCGTCAATGGCTTCATCAAAGTATTTATTTTTTTTAAGAATTATTAGAGGAATAAAAAGTTTAACAGATTCTTCGATTAAAGATAAAATCAACAAAGAAGGGTTAGAAATATTAAGGACTTTCAAATCAGAAGGAAGAAAATTGATTACGAAATTTTCTAACCAGTAAATAAAAAAAGTGGAAGCCACTCCGGCTAAAAATAAAAACCAAAGCCATTTTTTTGGCTCTGGTTTATTTTTGTCTTGCCAGAGATAAAATTTCAACCAAAAATAAATCGGCAGAAAAGCTAAAATTAAAGAAGTACCTAAAGGTAAAATTAAAGAGAAGTAGGCCATTTTTCTATCAAAATCATTTTTTCTCTTTTTTCTCCTTTAATTTCAGGCAAAGATTGCCAGACTGATTCGGTAATAAATGGCATAAAAGGATGAAGAATAATTAAAGAGTTTTTTAAAATCAGATAAAGTAAATATTGGGCTGATTCTTTGTTTTTATTTTCCCTAATTCTGATTTTCATCTCCTCGATTATTTTATCCGCAAAAGTAAACCAAAAATAGCGATAAACAGTTTCAGCTGCCAGATTAAAACGGAAATTATCTAAATGTTTTTCAACTTTTTTAATTACTCTTTGAAAGTCTTTTAAAATCTTTTGATCGCTTTTAGTTAAATTTGGTTTTTTCTTTAAATCATCAATATTCATTAAAACAAAACGGGAAGCATTCCAAACCTTATTAGCAAAATTTCTGAAACCTTTGATTTTTTCTTCAGAAAGAATAATATCCGAACCTAAACCAGTGCCCATAATTAAAGCCATTCTTAAGGCATCAGCTCCGTAATTCTCAATTACTCCCAAGGGGTCAATAACATTCCCTTTTGATTTGGACATTTTCTGGCGATCTTTATCCCTGACTAAACCATGAAGATAGACAGTTTTAAAAGGAATCTTTCCAGTGCAGTAAATTCCTAACATAATCATTCTTGCCACCCAAAAGAATAAAATATCCCAGCCAGTTTCCATAACGTCAGTAGGATAAAATTTTTCAAAATCCCCCTTTTTAGCGGTCATCAAGGTAGCAAATGGCCATTGGCCAGAAGAAAACCAAGTATCTAAAACATCCGGATCTTTAACAATGTTTTGACTATGGCAATAAGGGCATTCTTTTAATTTTTTTTGGCTGACAATAATTCCTTTTTCCTTTTGGCATTTTTCTGTTTTTTGTTCTTGACAATAATAAACCGGGATTGGAATACCCCACCAAATTTGACGGGAAATATTCCAGTCTTTTAAATTTTTCATCCAGTGATAAAAATTTTTTTCAAAATTTTTGGGAATAATTTTTATTTTTTTGGTTTTTACTGCTTCTATTGCTCTGTCCCGCAGAGATTTTTTTTCTTTGCCAAAAGGTTTATTAACGCTAATAAACCATTGGCTCATGATCATCGGCTCAATAGTACTGTGGCATTTATAACAATGGCCGACTCGATGAGTAATCTCCTCAGTTTTTATCAAAAGATTATTTTGCTTTAAAATTTCAATGGTTTTTTCTCTAGCTTCTAAAACCTTTAGCCCTTTAAGAGAACCAGCGAGTTCATTTAGCCGGCCCTGAAAGTCAATCACTCGTCTTGGTAGTAATCTATGGTCTTGGGCAATTTCAAAATCAGTTGGGTCGTGAGCCGGAGTAATTTTTAAAACCCCAGTCCCAAAATCTTGTTCTACTCTTTTATCCTCAATAATAGGTATTTCTCTTTTAGTTAATGGTTCAATGGCGATTTTTCCAATAAGTTTTTGATAGCGTTTGTCATTGGGATTAATGGCTAAAGCCATATCGCCAAAAATAGTTTCTGGTCGGGTAGTAGCGACTTCAACTGCCCCTCCGTCCTTTAGGGGGTATTGAATATAAAACAAGGTACCTTTTTCTTCTTCGTATTTTACTTCTAAATCAGAAAAAGCTGTTTGGTGCTTTGGACAGTAGTTAACTATTCTTTCTCCGCGATAAATTAAACCATCTTGATATAATTTTTCAAAAGTATTTAGAACTATCTTTATAATATCTTTGTCCAGAGTAAATTTTTTTCGGGAAAAATCACAAGAAGCCCCCAATTTTTTTAATTGCTGATAAACAGTTTTTTGGTTTTTCTTGGTGTATTGATAAACTAACTGGTAAAATTCTTCTCTGGTAAAATCAAATCTTGATTTTCCTTCTTTTTCCAGTTTTTTTTCAAAAACAATTTGGGTTTCAAAACCAGCATGATCAGTACCGGGCAGCCACAACGCTCTTTTGCCTTTTAACCGTTGATAACGAGTAATTAAATCTTCTAAACTAACAAAAACAGCATGACCGATATGCAAAGGATCATTGGCATTGGGTGGTGGCATAATAATAGAAAAATATCCTTTTTTTGTTTTCGGCAGATTATCAGGATTAAAATAGCCGCTTTTTTCCCATAAGCGATAAATTTTCTTTTCTTCTTTTTGAGGTTGATAAATTTTTCCTAATGATTTCATTGACTATTGGAATTCACGACATCGCAAGTCGTTAATTTAAAATTAAAAATTTATTTTTAAGTATCATAATATTTCATTTGCTAAAACCTTAATCTTTTGCCAGTTAAAATCTTTCTTTTTTGAAGATTGAAGATAATTTAAGGCGCCAGCAAGAGCAATCATTAAAGCATTATCCTGACAATACTTTAATTCTGGCAAAAAAACTTTTAAAGAAGGAAAATCTTTGGCTTTTTCTCCAATTTTTTCTCTTAATCGTAAATTCGCAACTACTCCGCCTCCTAAAATTATTGATTTGACAGGAAAATTTTTAACGGCTTTAAAAGTTTTTTCTACCAACACATCAGTAATTGCTTCTTCTAATTCAAAAGCAAAATATTCTTGTAATTGTTTTTGTTCTTTTTTTGATAGCTTTTGATAACTATAAAGAAGAGCAGTTTTTAAACCCGAGAAAGAAAAATCATAATCTTTGGTTTTTAACATTGGTCTGGGCAAAGAAGGAAGTTTTTTTCTGTTTTTGTCTCCATTGGTTTTATTTTTTTCCCGATAGTTTTGAGCTAATTGAGCAATTATTGGGCCGCCCGGATAACTTAAACCAAGAATTCTCGCCCCTTTATCAAAACACTCACCAGCAGCATCATCTCTAGTTTTGCCTAAAACTTGATATTTTCCATAATCATTAACTTTCACTAACAAAGTGTGGCCACCAGAAACAATCAGAGCAATCGCTGGAAAAATTTCCTCCTTTTTAGGCAAAGCAATTGTTTGATTGATAGCCGGCAAAAGAAAACTTAATAAATGGCCTTCAATATGGCTTACTGGCACTAATGGTTTATCAAAACACCAGCTTAAAGCCCGGCTGAAATTAACACCAATTAATAAAGCAATTTCCAATCCCGGTCGATTAGTGACTGCGAGGCAGTCTATTTTATCAAAGACCTTTTGAGGATTTTTTATTCGAGGAAAAGCAGTTTTTACTGCTTCGCTAAAAACAAAATCTATATTTTCGCTATGCTCCCGACAGGCTAATTTTGGCACGACTCCGCCGTATTTTTGATGGATTGCTATTTGGCTGGAAATCGTATTAGCCAGAGGTTTAATTTTTAATGATTTTTTAGCTGTCTTATTGACTTCTAAAAAGGCGACAGAAGTTTCATCACAAGAAGTTTCAATTCCCAAAACAATCATAATATTAATAATAATGTTTGAACATCGTAAATTCAATTAATGAATTAACGAGTTAACGAGTTAACGAATTGAAATAATTAACAACTAAAATAAAATGGGTATGGGTTAGAGTTGAAAGATAACGAAGCCTGTATTGTTTAGGGTTAAGAGTTAAAAAGGATTTTTTACCTTAGACCTTACCTTTTCACCATACTGGCTTTATAACCTTTAAACTCTTTACCCTAACCAGTTCATTAACGACCGGCGGCGCCAATGGGATTTGAACCCATGTTGCGGGATTGAAGGCCCCGTGTCCTAGACCAACTAGACGATGGCGCCTAAATATTTTTTTAATATTAACAATTTTTATCTGAAAAAACAAGAGACAACAATTTCCTTCAAGAAACCTTGTTTTTTTTCGAATTTTATTTTATAGTATAAAAGATAATTGGTTTTTAAAATTATCTTTTTTGATTTTAAATTTCTATGAAAAAACAAAAATACTCTTTAGAAACGATTCGTCATTCTTTAGCTCATATTATGGCTTTGGCAGTCTTAAGAGTTTATGACGGTTATCAGGTTAATTTTGGGATTGGTCCTC
>JAKJEG010000034.1 GCA_022705545.1 Patescibacteria group bacterium
TTGTATAGTAGATTATTTATTATTGCGATGTCCAAACATTGGTTGAAAATTCAAAATTTACTCTTAGTATCTACCTTCGGTAGAGACCCTTCGACTTCGCTCAGGACGACAAGTTTTATAAGATTGCTTCGCTTCACTCGCAATGACAAGGGGGAGTATTCATTGAAAATTTCATTGTCATTGTCATTGTTATTGTCATTGTCAGTTATTTCGTTATCAGTTGTTATCGTTATTGTTATTGTTATCGTTATTGTCAATCTCCTTGCGTCTTTTTTGGAAAAATTATATTATATAAAAATAACCAATTTAAAAATAAATAAAAAACATCAAAAATATGGTTCAAAAAATCGCTATTAATGGTTTTGGAAGGATTGGTCGAAGTTTTTTTCGGCTGGCTTTTGAAGAAAAAGACATTGAAATAGTGGCTATTAATGATTTATCCAGTTTGGATAATTTTGTTTATTTATTAAAAAGAGACACGGTTTATGGTGGTTTTCAAAAAAATATCAGCCAAGAAGAAACAAAAGAAAAAATTGGCGAGATTGAGTCAAAAGGATATTTAGTGGTTGATAATAAAAAAATTTATTTTTTTCAGGAAAAAGAGCCAAAAAATTTACCTTGGCAAGAATTAGGCATTGATGTGGTGATTGAATCAACTGGAGTTTTTGAAGATTATCAAAAAGCCAAAGATCATCTTTTAGCCGGTGCGAAAAAAGTAATTATTTCTGCTCCAGCCAAAGGAGAGGAAAAAAAGGATGGTCGGATGATTTTAATAGGAATTAATGAAGAAGAAAAAAAGGATTATCGAGTTATTTCCAATGGTTCTTGCACTACTAATGCTGTCAGTCCAGTGATGGCGGTTTTAGAGGAAAAAATCGGGATCAAAAAAGCTATTCTGAATACTATTCATGCTTATACCGCTACTCAGTCTTTGGTTGACGGTATCAGCGAAAAAGATTTTTTGCGGGGAAGAGCCGCAGCCATAAATATTGTTCCTTCTACCACTGGGGCAGCGAAATCAGTGGCTAAAGTTTTAAATCATTTAGAAAATAAATTTGACGGCTTGGCTTTAAGGGTGCCGGTAGTTTGCGGTTCTATAGCAGATATTACTTTTATCAGCCAAAGAGAAACTTCCAAAGAAGAAATTAATCAGATTTTAAAACAAGCCTCAGTTGATCCTCGTTGGCAGGGGATTTTAGGCGTTTCGGAAGAACCATTAGTTTCTTCCGACATTATTAAAACAACGACTCCAGCCATTGTTGATTTAACTTTTACCAATGTTGTTGATAAAGATTTGGTAAAAGTTTTAGTTTGGTATGACAATGAATGGGCTTATTCTTGGACTTTGCTTCAGCAAGTAATAAGAAACCAATAATAGAAAAATTTTCAATTATCAATGTTGGGGACAGCGCCAGTCGTTCATTAACGACTGGCGCTGTCGTTAATCCCAATAATCAATGATCAATAATCAATGATCAATAATCAATGAGATTCTTTGTTTTGTTTGCGCTGATAAAACAGGTTGATTACCCGCAATGGCAATCTTTTGTTGCAGGGAAATGAATTTTATGATATATTTATAAAAAGATATTAAAATATATTATAAAAAGGAAAAATTATGCTGACTACTAAACAAAAAGAAAATCTCATTAAAAAATTCGCTATTCATAAAAATGACACTGGTTCTCCAGAGGTTCAGATAGCGCTTTTAACCAAAGAAATAGATCTTTTAACTAAACATCTTAAACAGCATCCAAAAGACATTCATTCCCGGCGGGGACTTTTAGGAATGATTTCCAAAAGAAGAAATTTATTGAATTATTTGAAGGAGGAATCTCCTAAAAGGTATAACAAAATAGTCAAAAAATTAAATTTAAAATAAAACCTTTTTTGAAAAGGAGGTTTTAATATTTTTATTATGAATATAAAACATAAAAATCAAAGAGTCGCTATTTTTATTGATATTCAAAATTTATATCATTCAGCCAAAAATCTTTATGGCGCGCGAGTCAACTTTAGAAATTTGTTATTAGAAGCAATCGAGAACCGTCAGTTGATAAGAGCAATTGCCTATGTAGCAAAGTCAGATGAGCCCGGGGAGGCTTCTTTTTTTGATGTTTTAGAAAAAACCGGGATTGAAATCCGGATCAAAGATTTACAAGTTTATCCTGATGGAACAAAAAAAGGTGATTGGGATGTTGGTTTGGCTGTTGATGCTATTCGTGTCAGCCAAACTGTCGATGTGATAATTCTGGTAAGCGGTGATGGCGACTTTGTTCCTTTAGTTGAATATTTAAAAGCTTTAGGAAAGAGAGTGGAGGTTATTTCTTTTGGCCGGACTACTTCTTATCGATTAAAAGAAATAGTTGATGATTTTTATGATTTGGATGAAAAACCGGATTATTTTTTGATTAAACCAACCAAAGGGATTGCTGAAGGAATTACTGGAAAAATTCCTAAATTGATCAAAATTAAGTTAAAAAAAGAAGACAATAAAAGCAAAGACGAAAATAATGATGAAAAAGGGGATAAAAAAGATGAAGGGTAAAATTAATTAGGTTTAAGGGTTTAAGGGAAAATTTATCGATCTTTAATGTTTGGACATCGCAAGCCGTTAGTTTCTAACGACTTGCGATGTCGTTAATTCAGTGCTTTTGTCATTAGAAGGAATGAATTAACGAAGCAATTTTATCTCTTCTGCCGATGGCCATTCCGTTAAAAGCTTAAATTTATCTTAAGATTATTAAATTAAAATTTATTTATTAAATAAAATCAATGGAACAAAAAGAATACCAATTAAAGGTTAATGATAAAGTCATTAATGTTAAATTTAATAACTTGGCTCAGCAAGCCAATGGCAGTGTTGTTTGCCAATTGGGGGAAACTCTAGTTTTAACAACCGCTGTGATGGGCTCTACAGAGAGACCGGATTTGGATTTTTTCCCTTTATTAGTTGACTACGAAGAAAAATTTTATGCTGCTGGAAAAATTTATGGAAGTCGTTTTGTGCGTCGAGAATCAAGACCAACAGAAATAGCCATTCTTTTAGCTCGCTTGGTTGATAGAGCAATTCGACCGCTTTTTCCAGAAATGTTAAGAAGAGATGTTCAATTAGTTTCTACTTGTTTATCTATTGATGAAGATAATGATCCTGATATTTTGGCTTTAATAGGCGCTTCTTTGGCTCTTTCTACCTCTAATATCCCTTTTGACGGGCCTCTTTCGGCTGTAAGAATTGGCTGGTCAGAAGAAACTGGTTTTTTAATCAATCCGACTTATCAAGAAAGAGAAAAATGTGTTTTAGATATAATTTTTGCCGGTCAGGGAGAAAAAATCAATATGATTGAAGGTGGCGGCAAGGAAGTTTCTGAAGAAATAGTTTCTCAGGCTTTTAATCTGGCTTTAGAAGAGATAATAAAAATGAATAAAGAGCAGGAAAACATTATTAAGGAAAATTCTCGAGAAAAAGATTTATCAGGGATTAAAACTATTAACCAAGAGTTTCAACAGGAATTAGAGTCTTTTCTTAATGATAAATTAGAAGCAGTGATTCTTTCTGATCAAAAAAACTTTGAAGAATTAAAAAAAGAGGCGATAGATTTTTTGAAAAATCCTAATAAAAATTATTCAGAGGAGGATTTTAAAAATCTTGATTTAATTTATAATCAAATTATTAATCAAACTATTCATCGATTGGTTTTAGAAAAAGGCCTTCGGTCAGATAAAAGAGGTTTAAAAGAAATCAGACCAATTGAAGCGAGTATTGATTTTTTACCTCGGGCTCATGGGTCAGCAATTTTTATGAGAGGCTTAACTCATACTTTGTCCGCTGTTACTTTAGGTTCACCTTCTGATGTATTGATAATGCAGGGAATGGAATTTACCGGAGAAAAAAGATTTCTTCACCATTATAATTTTCCCGGGTATTCTTCCGGAGAAGTGGCTCCTTTAAGAGGTCCGGGAAGAAGGGAAATTGGCCATGGCGCCTTGGCAGAAAAAGCAATAACGCCGTTAATTCCAGATAAAGAGATCTTTCCCTATACTATTCGAGTGGTGAGTGAAGTTTTATCTTCTAACGGCTCAACTTCAATGGCTTCGGTTTGCTCTTCTTCCTTGGCTTTAATGGCTGCCGGGGTACCTATTCCAAAACATATTGCCGGTATTGCGATGGGGTTAATGACTAATGATAAAGGAGAATATAAAATTTTAACTGATATTCAGGGACCGGAAGATCATTTTGGCGATATGGATTGCAAGGTTGCTGGAACAGAAAAAGGGATTACGGCTTTACAAATGGATTTAAAAATTAAAGGTATTTCTCAG
>JAKJEG010000035.1 GCA_022705545.1 Patescibacteria group bacterium
TTTTGGTCCAGAACTATCAGCGGAAATAAAAGGCAGATTAATTTCGGTTTCTAAAATATTCGATAATTCAGTTTTGGCTTTTTCAGCCGCCTCCTTTAATCTTTGAAGAGCTAAAGGATCTTTTGATAAATCAATTCCTTCCTGTTTTTTAAACTGATCAATTACCCAATTAATAATTCGGCTATCAAAATCTTTACCTCCCAAATGAGGTTCACCGCCAGTAGCTAAAACTTCAACAGTATCAGGACTAGCATTTAGAACAGTAACATCAAAAGTACCACCACCAAAGTCAAAGACAACTATTCTTTTTTCTTCTTTGCGGCCAAAACCATAACTTAAAGCAGCGGCTGTTGGCTCATTAATAACTCTTAAAACTTTAAAACCAGCAATCTCCCCAGCTGCCTTGGTGGCTTTTCTTTGAGAATCATCAAAATTAGCCGGACAAGTAATTACGACATCTTCAATTTTAGTCCCTAATTTGTCTTCCGCATCTTTTTTGACTTTTTGCAAAATCATTGAAGAAATTTCTATTGGAGAATACCATTTATCTCCCATTTTCACTTCTACCTCTCCATTTTTTCCTTCTCTCACTTCATAAGGGACTTTTTTAATTTCTTCTTGAATTTCTGGATCAGAAAACTTTCGGCCAATAAATCTTTTAACTTCGAAAATAGTATTTTGAGGGTTAGTAATAGCTTGTCTTTTAGCCAATTCACCAACTAACCTTTCTCCGTTTTTAGCAATGGCCACAACAGAAGGAATTAAAATTGAACCTTCCGCGCTTTCAACCATTCGCGGTTCACCATGATCAATAGTTGCCATTTTGGTGACAGAAGTTCCTAAATCAATACCTAAAACCTTGTTCATATTTTTTAAATTAAGTTAATTTTTTTATTTTTTATTGATTAATGATTATTGATTAATGAGATTGCCACGGTCGGCTTTCAGCCTCTCTCGCAATAACAAAGGAAGGTGTCCTCGCATTCGCGAGAGATTCTTCGGCCTTTGGCCTCAGAATGACCCTCCTACTGTTACCCTGATGAACATAAACGACGAAGGGTTTCTGATAAACGATGTCATCCTGAGCGAAGCGAAGGATCTCTAAGTTTATCTCAGATACATTTTCTTTCATTAAGCATTTACTTATTAATCATTGATTAGTGATTAGTGATTAATTTTTCCCTACAATTACTCTTGCTGGTCGAATAACTTTTCCCCGTAAAATATAACCTTTTTCCAAAACCTGATAAATTTTATTTTCCGGTACCTCTGTTGTCTTAACTTCCGAAATTACTTCTTCAAAATAAGGATTAACTTCCTCGCCTTTTTTAGGATTAATTACTTCTACTCCTTCTTTTTCCAATAAGTCTTTCATCTGGGAATAAATGAGCAATAAACCTTTCAAATAGCTGTCGTTTTCTTGATCCTTCCTGTCTTTATTGGTTGACTCAATTGCCAATTCTAAACTATCCATTACTGGAATTAAGGATTTAATTAATCGTTCATTGGCAAATTTAACAACTTCCTGAAATCTCTTTTCTTCAGCTTTTTTGTAATTCAAAAAATCCGCTCTTTCTCTTTGCCAACCATTCAGGTATTCTTGTCTTTCCTGCTCTAACTTTTCTATCCTTTTCCGTAATTCTTCCAAGTTTTTTGAATTTTCTTCCTCCTTTTTTTCTTTATCTTTTATTCTTTCGGTGTTTTCTTTTTGATTCTCTAATTTTTCTTCTTTTTCATTAACAATATTTTCCTCGTGATTTTGATGTGAATTATTTAAATCAGTCATATTTCGTTAATGATAAAGTTTCTAATAGCTTTGATAAAAACGATGTTTCTTTCGTAAGGCATTTTTTTCGGCCCGATAATTCCTAAAACATTATCTTTTGCCTGAGCTAACATCATTGCTATTGATTCGATCTTTAAAAAAGGATTTTCTTCTCCAATATAAATCTCAATTTCGTTTTCCAATTGAATTTCTTGTAAGAATTCTGACAAATTATCAATTAATTCTCCTAATTTTTTCAATTCTCGCTCTTCTTTTAATTCCGGAATTTCTTTAATTAAATACTTAAACCCTTTCTGGATTATTTCGTTTTTATCAAAGAAATAACAAAATCCATAGCTTTGGCATTCGTTACTAATAAATTCAACCAATTCTTTTTCTCTGTCTCCTCTAGAAAAATCAGAGGTAAAATCATCGATTTTTTTCTCGATTCTTTCTTTAATTTTTTGAAGGTTTTTATTTCCTTCTTCCAATTGAGAAAGAACATAAAAGCGAAAAGATTTATCAGTCGGCAACCGGCCAGAAAAAGAATGAATTTTTTTTAGATACCCTTTTTCTGTTAAACTAGCTAGATCATTTCTAATTGTTGCTGAACTAACTTCAAAATACCCCTTTCTATCTAAAGACAAAGAGGAAACAGCATCACCAGTTTTGTAATACTCTTTAAGGATAGCCTTCAAAAGATTTTTTTCCCTTTCTGTTAAATCAGAAAATAATTCTTCAACCATTACTATAAATTTAGCGTATTAGCAGCCAAAAGTCAAGTTGCTAATATTAGGATAGGATCTCCACCTTCATAAATTCCTGCCGATGGCCTTTTTTCTTGCGATAACGGGTTTTATTATGATAGCGAAAGACGACTATTTTTTTGTCCCTCCCGGTTTCTAATATTTTCCCTTTTAAAGTTTTATTTTCTAAATAGGGCTGGCCAATTTCTATTTCACCTTTTTCATTTTCTAATAATAAAACTTGATCAAAGACAACTTCTTCGCCTTCTTTTTTGTTTTTTATTTTCTCGATTTTAATTTTTTGACCGGGTTTTACTAAATATTGTTTCGCCCCAATTTTTACTACTGCAAACATATTTTTTATTAATTATTAATTAGTGATTATTGATTAATGATTATTGATTAATGATTAATGATCAGTGATTAATGATTAGTGATTATTTCCTTGTTTTTGTTTTTTTCATTTTTGCCTCAAGAATAGCCACCCTCCGAGCCAAAGCTTCAAATTCTTCCACATCTACTTTTTGCTTCAACGAGCCTTTAATAAACTGAACGTCTACTTTCATTATTTCTATATCCTCCTTCATCCCAGCTATCATTTCGGTATGAGAATCAAGAGTTTTAGTATGAGACTCAAGGGTTTTAGTATGAGACTCAAGAATTTGACTATGAAAATTAAGAATTTGACTGTGAGACTCAAGGGTTTGACTATGAGATTCAAGAATTCTGGTATGAAGATCAAGGGTCTCTTTAATTGAAGCGTATTGTTCAGCAATTAATTGAACTTTACTATCAAAATCTTCTTTTAAAATACCAATATATCTCTTTACCTCATTGGAAACTTCATTAGTAATTTTTTTAATGTCTTTATTGTCCATAGTGTTTATTAAAAATTAAAAATTTTTGTTGCTTGTAATAAGACCCTGCCATTATAAAAAGCGAACGAAGTGAGCGACATGGCAATCTAATAGATATCTCAAATCTCAAAAATAAAATCTCAAAACTACATCTTAAAATTAAAATCTTATTACTAATTATTAATCATTGATCATTAATCATTCAAGGTTCAATCTCAATAGAGAATCTTATTCTTGCGCTCGCGACGGGATTTGAACCCGTGATCTCCTCCGTGACAGGGAGGCGTGTTAAACCGGGCTACACTACGCGAGCAAGTGCCAGAGGTGGGAATCGAACCCACGACCTTGGCGTTATGAGTGCCACGCTCTTACCAACTGAGCTACCCTGGCATATAAAAGTAATCAATTTGAATTATCAATATCTTAGTCATTCTAGAATAACCGCGGTTCCGCCTTCGGCGGAAAAGACTCTGTCCCCGGGCAATTCATTTTCGAATATTGTAAAGGTAATTGCCCGCTAAAAGCCAAGACTTTGGCTTTTAGCCCAACTGAGCTACCCTGGCGATGTCAAAGAAAATTAGTAATAGAGGTAAGTATTATCTTTCTAGAATAACCGCGGTTCCGCCTCCGGCGGAAAAGACTCTGTCCCCGGGCAATTAATTTTCGAATATTAACAAGGTAATTGCCCGCTAAAAGCCAAGATAACGCTTTTTGTTTTAATGAATTCTGGTTAATAGTCATTGTCAATAGTTATTGTCAATAGTCAATAGCCATAAAATGTTGCGGGGGTCGGAATTGCACCGACGCCTTGGGGTTATGAGCCCCACGGGGTACTACTCC
>JAKJEG010000036.1 GCA_022705545.1 Patescibacteria group bacterium
TAAAATATTCATTTCGATAAAAATAATGGCCAAAATTATTATTAAAAATGAAGAAGGATCACAACTGATGTATTTGGCTTTTTTAGCGTATTTTACCCTATATCCGAAACCATGGGGGCGAATTGACCAAAATCCTTTAGCTAAAAAAGCCCAAATGTATTTTTTAAGAAATGGTTTGGATCAAGAAATAAAGAACTTTTTAGATTTTTGTTTTCTTGATTTTCAAAATTATATTGGTGAATCAACAATCACTTATTTTTCTTTAGCCTATCACAATCCTCAACGCAAATTATCTCTATTCAAATTTATTAAAAAAAATAAACCAAAAATAGCACCCTTCTTTAACCAAATTTATAATGCCTGTCTAAAATCTTTGGATAGTTTTAAGAAATCTATCGAAAATTCAAGTTTGCAAAAACAAATTCAAAAAGCCACTCAAAAAGATATATTAAACAAAAAATCTTTACTTCCTGATTTGAAAAAAGTCATTAAAGAAGATCTAGAATTTTTTAACGCCGAAGAAAAAGTTAAAGAAACGGTTTTTATTATTACTCCTACCAACTTTTTCCCTTATCAATTTGATGCCGGAAGCTATTTTTTTGGAAAAGAAATAATTATTATTAGCTCAGAACCAAATAATTTAAACCTAATAGAACATGAATTTCTACACACTTTTATAACCCCTATTGTAGAAAAATTGTTAGCTAAAAATTTTAATCTGCAAAAAAACGTTATAAATCTTACTTCTCAAAAAAGGAAAGAAACCTATGGAAATATCGCTTCTCACTTGTTATCTGAGGAATTAATTTATACCTATATCAATAATTTTAAAATAAAACAAACACCATCATATGATAATTTTTTAAAAAATTATTCTTTTAAGAGCGAAAGAGAATTTCAGGAATTTTTAAAAGAACATTCAGGTTTTCAAAAACGATGTCAGAAATTAAAAATCAACAACTTACACTCTTTTCAAAAAAAATCAAAATTATTTTTTGACACTTACGAAAAAAATATTCTCTCAGAAATTATCTATCAATTATATAATCACTTCCAAAACAAAAAGGAAAACAATCTTGATCTTAAGTTTGAACGTTTTCTTTTTAAATATTTAAAAAATATTTAAAAACGGGCTGCTTTTATTTTATTGCCAGCCCGCTGTTATCCTGAGCGAAGCGAAGGATCTCATAAATATCTCAAATCTCAAAAATTAAATCTCAAATCTACATCTTAAACCTTAAATCTTTTATGAATTTTTTTTGAGGAAGTTTACCAAGTTCAACTTCATAAACCTCACTTCATAAACTTCAAACCTTATTCTTCATTTCTCGCATTCGCGAGAGATTCTTCGGCCTTCGGCCTCAGAATGACACTCTTTTTCTGTTATCCTGAGCAAAGCGAAGGATTGTTACCCTGAGCAAAGTCGAAGGGTCTCTGGACTTGTTCCAGAACCTTTTCAGAAACCCTTTCAGAAACTTTATTCTTCTTTTTTTAATTCTTCCAAGATTTTCTTTAAATCCTCTGGTAATGGTGATTCAAATTCGTAATTGATATTATCCGGACCGCGGAATTTTAATTGATGGGCATGCAAAAATAATCGCGGTGGTTTTAATTTTAAATCTTTCTTTTTCCCGCCATAAATTTTATCGCCAATCACTGGAAAACCAATAGCTGCCAAATGGACTCGAATTTGATGAGTCCGACCGGTTTTTGGAATGGCTTCTATCAAAGTTGCTCCATCATAATAAGTAAGAACTCGAAAATAAGTTTCCGCTTCCTTTGATTTGCCTTTTTGAGAAGAATTTAAAACTGCTTTTTTCTTTAAACGTTGAGTTTTTGACCAGCCAATGGGAAAATTGATAGTGCCTTCTTTTTGGGGTATTTTCCCTTTAACCAAAACTAAATATCTTTTTTCGATTTTTCTTTCTTGAAAAAGGTTTTTAAAATAAAAATAGGCCGGATTGCTTTTGGGGATAACCATTAAACCAGAAGTTTCTTTGTCCAGCCGGTGAACAATAGCCGGTCTATTTTTATCTTCACCAATTTCTTTTAAAAACGGGTATTTATCCAATAAAAAAGACAATAAAGAAGGTCCTTGATATTTTGGATTCGGCGGATAAACAACTAGCCCTGAAGGCTTATCAACAATTAAAAAATCCTGATTTTCATAAACTATTTTTGGGATTAGTTCTAACGGAAAAATAATGTCTTTTTCTTCTCGTTTAACAGAAAAATCAATTAATTGAATTGTTTCACCGCCAAAAAGCCTTTTCGCTGGTTTGATTCTTTGGTGATTAACCAAAATTTTTCCTTCCTTAATTAAAGAAACTATTTCTTGCCGAGATACGTCTTTAAAAACATTTTCTTTAAGATATTTGTCTAGTCGCTGAGGATTTTCTAAATTTTCAACAATAATTATTTTTTCCTCAATCATAAATTTTCTTCTTCCACCCTATTTTTCTTAAAAGAATTTTTAAAAGATTCCTCGTAGATATTTTTTAAAAGAGGATAAACCTGATTAATATCGTGACTGGCAATTATTTCTTTGCTTTTTAAAGAAAATTTTCTTTGAAGATTAGAATCATTAATAATTTTTAAAACCGCTGTCGCCATTTCTTCGGGGTTTAAACCATCAACTAAAAAACCATTTTCCTCATCTTTAACCAATTCCGGCAAAGCCCCTTTATTAGAAGCCACTATTGGCAAGCCACAAGCCATTGCTTCCATTGTGGCCAAGCTTTGAGCTTCAATTAAAGATGGCATTACAAATAAAGTAGCCAGCTTATAAAAACAATAAATCTCATCCGAATTTGGTTCTTTAACAGAACAAAATCTTATTCTTTCTAAAAGAGATAATTTTTCTAATTCTTTAATCATTTCTTCTTTTAATTTTCCTTCGCCAACAAACAAAAATGTTGCTTCTTGATTTTTTAAAATCAAAGGAATGCTTTTTAATAGAGTCTTTAAATTTTTTTCTTGACTAATTCGGCCAACATATAAAACAATCGGCTTATTAACAATATCTTTGAATTGATATTTTTCCAAAAAATCTTCCGTAATTTTAACCCCTTCAATTCTTTTTAAGTCAATGCCATTAGAAATTACTTGGGTTGGAATATCAGGGCTGATTTTTTTTATTTCTTCTTCAATAAAATGGCTAGGAGCAATTATTAAATCGCAATACTTATGAAAAACAGTTTGATAATAAGATTTAACAATACTTGTTGACCAATTTTTAAAAAACTTTGGAAAACCTAAATAAGACAAAGGAAATTCCAAAGAATTATGCTGAGTCATTATAACTGGAACTTGTCTTTTTTTTGCCTCACTTGCCAAAGATAAAGAAATAAAAAGAGGGTCTTGTAAATGGATTAAATCAGGCTGAAACTGATCAATAATTTTTTTGGCGTTTAATTTGGCAAAATAGCTAACTTTAGTATCTTTACCAATCGGGCTGGGATAAGAGCGTATCTTAATGAGAGAATAACCCTTTTTTGTTTTTTCAATTAAAAAATCGCCTGAATCAGAGGCAGTAATAATATAAGTTTCATAATCTTTTAAAGAGGAGAAATAACTGGCTAAGCGATCAGTAGCAACAGTTACTCCGGAAATATGGGGAGTAAAAACCTCTAAAGAATAAAAAATTTTCATAAAAATAATCGCCGATGATCAAATGTTTCGACATCGCAAGTCGTTAATTTCTAACGACTTGCGATGTCGTTAATTAAAAAGCCGAAGAATCTCTTGCGAAGGCAAAAGCACCGCCTTTTTTTCAATATTTACTAAAAATAGATAGGCGCAGAAAAATAATAACCATATCAAAACCATATCAAAACACTTAGTTTCTGATATCCTTCCAGCGCCACTAAAGATTAGTTTATCAAAAATTCCTGTTTTTGGGAAGCGCTATTTGCTTCACTCAAGCAGCTTACCCACAATACGACAACACGTTTCTTTTGATCGCTAAATAAACAAAAACTCGCATTTTAAGCATTTTGTTTGCCTAGATATTTTTAACAAAAAGCTAGACATGCCGACGTTTAATTTATTTTATCGGCATTATTTTGTTTTTGAATTTTCTGATATAATGGAAATATAAATGAGATATGGA
>JAKJEG010000037.1 GCA_022705545.1 Patescibacteria group bacterium
CATTACCTTCCCGAAACCTAATGGCTATCAAAGTCTTCACACAACCGTCATTGCTGACAACAATCAAATTATTGAAATTCAAATCCGCACTCAAGAAATGGACGAAAATGCTGAAGCCGGTTTATCAGCTCACTGGCTATATCAATCATTTAAAGATAGTAAGAGTTATTTAAAAAAGAAACCGATTTTTTATCCTCAAATTATTGGCCAAGCTCAAAAACTTCAAAAAGAATTTCAAAAAAAACAATCAGTTGACAACTTTAAAATTGATTTTTTAAAAGATAGAATTTATTGTTTTACTCCCAAAGGCGATCTTATTGATTTGCCAGAAGGAGCAACTCCCATAGATTTTGCCTATCAAATTCATACCGAAATAGGTCATCAGGCTATTGGCGCCAAGGTTAACGGAAAATTGGTTAGTTTAGATTATCAGTTAAAAAGCGGCGAAGTGGTAGAAATTTTAACCAGAAAAGGCAAAAAGCCCTCTTCTTCGTGGCTGGATTTTGTCAAAATGGAAGAAACAAAAAGAAAAATTCTAAGCTATTTAAAACGACAGAATTTTTCCTAAAATTTTTTCTAAATCCTTTTGGGAATAAAATTTAATTTCTATTGCTCCTTGCTCTCCTTTCTTTTTAATATAAACTGGTGTTCCTAATGCTTCCTCCAATTTTTCTTTTAATTCTATATCTTCCGGCTCTAAAGAAACATTGCGTCGTCTTTCTTTGGTCTTTTTAGTTCCTAAATCGCCTGTTAGTTTTTGGGCTAAATCTAAAGCTTCTCGGCCGGATAAGTTTTTCGCCAAAATTTCTTTCAAAAAGATTCTTCTTTTTTCCGGCTGGTTGAATAAAAGCAAAGCCCGAGCGTGCGCTTCATTAATTTTCCCGATTTTCAAAGCATTTTGAGCCTCCAAAGGTAATTGTAGCAATCTTAAGGTATTAGCAATTAATTCCCGGCTTTTTCCTATCCTTTGGGCTAACTCCTGTTGAGTTAAATTAAATTCATTAATTAATTTGTAAAAAGCCTGAGCTTTGGAAATAGGATCTAAATCTTCTCGCTGAATATTTTCAATCAAAGCCAATTCTAATTGTTTTTGTTCCTCAATTGGTTTTCTGATAATCACCGGCACTGTCGGTAAATTTAACAATTTTGCTGCCATTAGCCTTCTTTCTCCAGAAATAAGCTGATACTCAACCGTTGTTCCTGTCTCTGTTTCTTTTTCCACCCTCAAGGCTACTAACGGCTCTAAAATTCCATATTCTTTAATTGAATCAGCTAATTCTTTTAAACTCTCTTCAGAAAATATCTTTCTTGGTTGATAAGGATTTGGCTTAATTTTATCAGTTTCAATATAGAAAATTTTTTCTTCCATTAAAGCGTTAATATTTTCTTTTTCTTCCTCCTCTTGATCATTAGAAAAAGTCTCCTCTAAGGAAGATAAGTCTTGACTTTGGCTGTTTTGAACTTGATTATTTTCCTGAAATGATTCTATTCTTATCCCTCTTTTTTCTAAATCCTTTTCCTCTTCGCGAAAAACTTGATCATCTTCAATTTTGTTTTCTTCCATTTTGTCTTCAACGTTGTTTTTATCTTTAATCTCGCCTTCAATATTAAAATCAGAGTTATTTTTTAAAACAGAAGCGTCCTCTTTAATTGTTTCTTTTGGTAAAAAAGTTTTTCTCTCCTGAGGAAAAACAGGGTCGTTTAACTCTGAAATCTTTTTAGCTAACTGATCATCCAAAGAATTAAAAGATAATTCCTCTTTTTTAGGAATTAAAGCCTCTAATCCTTTTCCTAACTGGTTATTATTAAATTCTTGATTATGATTCTCTTCGGGCAATAACTGATTATAATCCATATTTTTTTCTTGATTAATTTTTTGCTAAATTGTTTAAATTATTTGATGAAATATTTTTCTCCAAAAGATTGATTACTTCTTTTGCTAAATTTAAATAAGCCTTTGCCCCTTTAGAAGAAGGACTATATTCTAAAATAGTTTTACCAAAACTTGGTGATTCGGCTAAATCAATATTTTTAGGAATAACCGTCTCAAAAACATAGCCCGGAAAACTTCTTCTGATGTTTTTTAAAACTAAGCGATTCAAACGATTTCTTTTATCGTATAAAGTTAAAAGAGCGCCTAAAATTTCTATATTTTTTCCTAAATTCCGTTTAATCAAATTAATCGTAGTAATCAGTTGCTTTAAACCTTCTAAAGCAAAGAATTCGGCTTGAATTGGAATGATCACTTTATCACTAGCAACCAAACCATTAATCGTTAATAATCCCAAAGAAGGCGGAAGATCAATTAAAATATAGTGGTAGTGATTCCTGATTTGATTAACTTTTTGAAAAAGTATTGTCTCCTTCATTGGTAAATTATTTAATTCCACTTGAGCCCCAATTAAATCTGGCGAAGAAGGAATTAAATCCAAACTAAATATCCTGGCCCGATAAATTACTTCCCGGAAATCGGCTAAATTTAAAATTAAATGATAAACATTTTTATTAATTTTTTGATAATCTAAACCTAAACCAACGGTGGCATTGGCTTGAGAATCAAAATCAATGATTAAAACCCTTCTTCCTAAAATAGCCAAATATGCACCTAAATTAAGACAAGTAGTCGTTTTTCCTACTCCACCCTTTTGATTACAAATTGAAATAACATATGCCATATTCCTTTAACTCTTTGTAGTATAGCAAAAAATCTCGTTTCTTACCAAACGCCGTTGCTTTTTCTTGGATTTTTTTGTAAAATTATAATTCTAATAAGAAGCCGAGGTGGCGGAATTGGCAGACGCGTATGACTCAAAATCATATGACCATTTTGGTCATGAGGGTTCAAATCCCTCCCTCGGCACACGACATAAAAAAATCCCCAAAGGGGGATTTTTTATTAAATTCAAGAATTTCAGGCAATAAATATAAATTTTCTATTTTTTATGAAATGCTTCTAACGATTGACGATGTTATTAATTTAATTTTTTTGCCATTTGAGATTTTAAACGGCTCCCGGTGTTTTTTTTAATTAAATTATTTTTTACTGCCTTATCAATCAGTTTATAGTACTGATCTAATTGTTTTCTAGCTTCTTCAGGATTAGAACTTTGAATAGTCTTCAAAATTTCTTTTTTCTGTTTTTTAATTTTATTTTTCATCAACCGGTTTCTTTCCTGGTTTCTTAAATTTTTCTTTAAAGCTTTTTTTGCTGATTTAGTAATAGCCATAATTAAAATTCTTACATTTTGTTATATTGATAAGTTATCAGATTTATCCTGAAAAATCAATAAACTAATTAATAACGAGAGGTAGCAGCCAAAATTTCTTCTATACTAGTTTCTCCAGTTAATACCTTTAACACTCCGTCCCCTCTTAAAGTAATCATCCCCTGCCTTTTGGCTTCTTCTAGCAATTTTTCCTGTGATGGCTCGGAAAGAATAATTTCCTCTAATTGAGGTGTCATTGCCAACATTTCAAAAATGCCTATTCGGCCTAAATATCCTTTTTTGTTACAGCTTGGACATCCTTTTGATTTATAAATTTGATAGGGTTTTTGATAATTAAGATCATCTCTCACGGCTTTGGGTAAAAGATTTAAAGTTTCATCAATTATTTTTTCTTCATAACTATTAGCTGTCACTTTTTCTTTGCAGTCCGGACATAATTTTCTAACTAATCTTTGAGCAATCATTAAATTTAAAGCTGAGGGAATTAAAAATCTCTCTACTCCTAAATCTAACAATCTTGGTACAACCCCAATAGCATTATTAGTATGCAAAGTTGATAAAACTAAATGACCGGTTAAAGCAGAATGAGTGGCCAAATCAGCTGTTTCGGCATCTCGAATTTCTCCAACCATAATAATATCCGGATCTTGACGAACAATATGACGTAAACCTCGGGCAAAAGTGTAACTAATTTCTGGTAAAACTTGAGATTGATTAATTCCTTCAACTGTATACTCAACAGGATCTTCTAAAGAAACGATATTAACTTTTTCTTGATTTAAAATTTGAAGCATAGCATATAAAGTCGTGGTTTTTCCTGAACCGGTTGGACCGGTAATTAAAATCATTCCATAAGGCT
>JAKJEG010000038.1 GCA_022705545.1 Patescibacteria group bacterium
ATCAGAGATAATGATTATCGGAAAAAAATATTAGAAGAATTAAGCGAGAAAAGAGATATTTATAAAAAAGCCATAATAGTTGATGCTAATAAATGTTGGTGGTTTAATAATCTTTCAATAGAAGAAATTGCTAATAATTTTGAGTTTTCTATCGAAGAAACAATTTTAGAAATTGCTGAACTTTGCGAAGGCCGGGCAACTTTATTGGTAAAAAATATTTCTTTTGATAATATTAAATTAGCCCTCACTGATCCTTATTCTTTAATTGGTTCAGATAATGGTTTTTTGAATATTGAGGAATTAGAGAAAAAAACTTGGGTTCATCCGGCAATTTTTTCGGCTTTTATCAGGTTTTTAAAACTATTTATTCAAGAAGGCAAAAGAAATTCTTTAGAAAAAGCCATTAATAAAATTACTTATCAGCCCGCGTTAAAAATTGGTTTAAAGAAAAGGGGATTAATTGACAAGGGTTATTGGGCTGATTTAATTCTTTTTAATCCCAAAGAATTAAAAGATCTAGCGGATATGAAAAATCCTTTTCAGTATCCTTTAGGCATTAAAACCGTGATCATTAATGGCAATCTTGCTTATCATAAAGGCATTTTATCTAGTCAGAGATACGGAAAAGTAATTAGAAGAAACTGATTTAAAGGATCTCATAGATATCTCAAATCTCAAAAATAAAATCTCAAATCTGACAGTTTTCTGTCATTGCGAGCGAGTGAAACGAGCGTGGCAATCTCCCCCGCAGGGGGTTTCAATTGAAAATTGATAATTGAAAATTTATTTTAAGGTACCTACCTTCGGTAGAGATTGCTTCGCTTCGCTCGCAATGACAAAGTTTACGAGATTGCTTCGCTTCGCTCGCAATGACAAAAAAGCGTTCTCGCATTCGCGAGAGATTCTTCGGCCTTTGGCTTCGCAATGACACTCTCTTTCTGTCATCGCGAGCGAGTGAAATGAGCGTGGCGATCTCTCCCGCAGGGAGATTCCTTTTTCAAATCTCAATTAACGACATCGCCAGTCGTTAATGAACTGGTGATGTCCAAACATTTAAATTGATTTAAAATTTAACTATTATGATTTTTCTGTTTCAATTAATCGTTTTATTATTTTCAGTTGTTATTCATGAAGTCTCTCATGGTTATTGGGCTTATAAATTGGGTGATGACACGGCTTATTTAATGGGGAGATTAACTTTAAATCCCTTGGCTCATTTAGATCCTTTTGGTTCAATTATTTTGCCTTTATGTTTATATTTCTTAACTGGTGGAAGTTTAGTTTTTGGCTGGGCAAAGCCAGTGCCTTTTAATCCCTTAAAATTAAAAAATCCCCGAAGGGATTCAGCCTTATTGGCTTTTGGCGGTCCTTTGGCGAATTTATCAGTGGCTTTGATTTTTGGTTTAATAATTCGGCTTTTTGTGGTTTTGGGTTATCCGGCTATTATTCCGTTTTTCTCGCTCATCGTTGAAATTAATCTTGTTTTGGCTATTTTCAATCTAATTCCTATTCCGCCATTAGATGGTTCAAAAATTTTGTTTTATTTTTTCCCGTCTATTGAATTAGAAAGTTTTTTACATCGATATGGATTTTTATTTATCTTTCTTGTTTTAATGTTTGGTTGGTCATTAATTTTTCCAGCTGTTAGCTTTCTTTATCATCTTTTTACCGGTTTTTATTTTTAATTTTTACGCTTCTTTACTCTTTTTGACAAAATCTTTGAAAGTTAAGTAAAATAAAGGCCATTTTTTTAATGTCGGGTCTTCTTTGAGAACATTTTTTGCTTCTTCCCGCACCTCTTCAATTAACTTTTTATCTAACAGAGAACGCATAATTAAATCTGGAATTCCTGATTGTTTGGTACCCAAAAACTCACCCGGCCCCCGCAAACTTAAATCTATTTCTGCTAAACGAAAACCATCATTGTATTTAATCATCGCTTTTAATCGTTCAATAGTTTTATAAGAAAAATTATCAGGAATTAAAAAACAATAACTTTGATAAATTGAACGGCCAACCCGACCTCGAAATTGATGAAGCTGAGAAAGACCAAAACGATCTGCTCCTTCAATTACCATAATGGAAGCGTTTTCTACATCTATGCCTACTTCAATTACCGAAGTAGAAACCAAAATATCGATTTCTTTATTCAAGAATTTTTTCATTATTTCATCTTTTTCTGTTGATTTCATTTTTCCATGAAGCATTCCAATCTTTAAGTCAGGAAATATTTCTTCCTGCAATTTTTTATATTCTTTTTTAACAGCTTTGACCTCGGCTTTTAATTTATCAGCCAAAGAAATAAGATTAGTAGCGTGAATTTCTTCTAAATTAACCGCTTCTTTTTCTTCAATTCTCGGACAAATAAAAAATGCTTGTCGGCCTTTTTGAATTTCTTCCCGGACAAACTGATAAACTTTATTGACTTCTTTTTTATTGACTATTTTTGTCATAATGGGCTTTCTGCCTTCGGGCATTTCGTCAATAATTGATAAATCCATATCTCCATAAAAAACCAATGCTAAAGTCCGGGGGATTGGAGTGGCGCTCATTGAAAGCAAATGAGGAATTTCTTGATTTTTATTTTGGCTAAGCAATTTTTTCCTTTGCTCAACTCCAAAGCGGTGTTGTTCGTCAACAATCACCAGTCCTAATTTTGAAAATTTAATATTTTTCTGAATTAAAGCATGAGTGCCAATAACAATAATTGGTAAACTGGAAGCAATGATTTTCTCTAAAGCTTTTTTGGAAAGTTTACCTTCTAAACCATTATCATAAATTCTTCCTTCAGAAGAAGTTAAAAGAGCAATTCTGATTTTAAACGGTTTCAGAAATTCTTTAAATTTTTTGTAATGCTGTTTGGCTAATACTTCGGTTGGTGCCATTAAAGCCACTTGATAACCAGAATAATAAGTTAACAAACTAGCGCCAATAGAGACAATGGTTTTTCCAGAACCAACATCGCCTTCTAATAGACGATTCATTGGCCTTTGATTAAGATTATTAATTATTTGGAAAAGGGCTTTTTTTTGGGCATTAGTTAATTCAAAAGGCAAATTTTTAAGAAAAGTTTTTATTAAATCAAAATCAGCCTTAATTTTGGGAAATTTTAAATGATTGTTTTTTATTTTAATTTTTAGTAAATAAAGCTGGGAAAATAACAAAGATTCAAAGACAAAACGTTTTTTCGCTCTTTCGGCTTCTTCTAAAGAATTAGGAAAATGAATTTTCTCTAAGGCTTCGTTAATAGGCAAAAGTTGGTATTTTTCCAGCAAAAAATCAGGCAGGTATTCAGAGATTTTATTTCTTAAATAAAGTACCGAGCTAATAAAAGAACGAATGGCTTTAGAGGAGAGGCCTTCGGTTTCGGAATAAACAGGAACTAATCGGGCAGTGTGTTTTAATTCTGAGAGATTTTTTATTGGTTCATCTTTTTCCTGAGAAATAATTTCAAAAGAAGGGCTGGAAAGATAAAACTTTTTCCCTGTTTTTTTGACTTTACCAGAAAGAGCCAGAGTGGTGCCGGGTTTAATGATTTTAGTTAAAAAAACCTGATTGTACCAAATTATTCTGATTGAACCAGTTTTGTCTTCTGCTTCTGCTTCTATCAAAAACATTTTTTTTCGCCATGTCCTTCTTAGAGCAATTTTTTTGACTACTCCAATAATAGAAACAGTTTCTCCCTCAACTAATTCATTAATATTTTTCACTTTAGAAAAATCCTGATAGCGAAAAGGAAAATAATAAAGTAAATCTCTGACTGTTTCCACTGAGAGTTTCTGAAAACACTTTAAATAACGAGGTCCAATGCCTTTAATTTTATCAATTGAATCGTCAAGTGTTAATTTAGATTTAGTCATAATTCTGGTTATATTTTACCGAAAAATCACAAAAAAGATAAGAGTTTAATATTTTCTATTCATTTTTTGGCCTTTTGCTTAAGGATTTCGCTA
>JAKJEG010000039.1 GCA_022705545.1 Patescibacteria group bacterium
AGAGGAGGAAAAAATCCTCCATTTTTGGCAAGAAAATAATATTTTTCAAAAAAGTTTAGAAAATCGAAAAGGAGCCAAAGAGTTCATCTTTTATGAAGGTCCGCCCACTGCTAATGGCCGGCCCGGACTTCACCATATGTTAGCCCGTTCTTTTAAAGATTTAATTTGCCGTTATCAAACAATGAGGGGTCATTATGTTTTAAGAAGGGCTGGTTGGGATACTCATGGTTTGCCAGTAGAAATCGAAGTTGAGAAAGAATTAAATTTAAAAAATAAAAACGAAATTGAATCTTACGGGATTGAAAAATTCAATGCCAAAGCCAAAGAATCAGTTTGGCGCTATAAAGAGGAATGGGAGAATTTGACCCAGCGAATGGGTTATTGGTTAGATTTAGAGCATCCTTATATTACTTGTGAAAATGATTATCTGGAAACGGTTTTCTGGCTGATTAAAAAAATTTATCAAAAAGGTTATTTGTATCAGGATTATCGGGTTGTTCCTTATTGCTCTCGCTGCGGCACTCCTTTGTCTTCTCATGAATTGTCGCAAGGTTATGAAACCGTTAAAGACCCTTCTCTTTATCTAAAATTTGAAATTCCGGCACCAAAAAACGAAAAATTAAAAGCCATTAAAGACAAGAAAAACAAAAAAATCTTTCTTTTAGTTTGGACAACTACGCCTTGGACTTTGCCGGCTAATGTGGCGATTGCCGTTGATGAAAATTTAACTTATCAGATAGCGGAAAAAGAAAACGAGATTTTTATCAGTTATCGTTGGCCAGAAGGAGAATCTTTTTCAATTATTGATTCTGTTTTCGGCAAGGATTTAATAGGAGAAAAATATCTTCCTTTGTATCAATGGAAAAATTTTCCAGAAAGCCAAAAAATTTATGAAGTGGTCAAAGGAGATTTTATTTCTCAGGAAGAAGGCACGGGTTTAGTCCATTTGGCGCCGGCTTTTGGTGAAGATGATTTGAAAATAGGTCAAAAAGAAAATTTGCCTTTAATCATCAATGTTGATGAAAATGGTTTATTTACTGGTGAACCAGAACAATTAAAAGAGTTTCAAGGCCAATTTTTTCAGGATTTAAATCCTGTGATTTTTAATGATTTAGAAAAAAGAGGGTTAATTCTTACCGGTGATTTAAAAGGAACTCTTCATGAATATCCTTTTTGCTGGCGTTGTCATACTCCTTTGATTTATTACGCCAAAAAAGCCTGGTTTATTAAAATGAGCGCTTTGAAAGAAAAGATTATTGAGAATAATGAAAAAATTCATTGGGAGCCAGAGCATTTAAAAGAAGGACGATTTGGCCAGTGGTTAAAAGATTTAAAAGACTGGACTATTTCCCGCAATCGATATTGGGGAACACCTTTGCCAATTTGGCAATGCGAAAATTGTTCTTTTTTTGAAGTTATTGGTTCTTTGGAGGAATTAAAAGAAAAAGGTGGCGATTTTGAATTACTGAAAAATAGTCAGGGAGAGATTGATCTTCACCGGCCTTATCTTGATAAAATAGAATTGACTTGTCCTCAATGTCAGGGAAAAATGAAAAGGGTAGAGGAGGTCTTGGATTGCTGGTTTGATTCCGGTTCAATGCCTTATGCTTCTTGGCATTGGCCTTTTAATCAGTTTAAAAAAGAGGAATGGGAAAAGATGGAGCCCTCTTTGATGGTGAAAAAAATTCCCTTTCCAGCAGATTTTATTTGTGAAGCCATTGATCAAACTCGGGGCTGGTTTTATACTCTTTTAGCGATTTCTACTTTGCTTGATTTAGAGCCAGCGTATAAAAATGTTATTTGCGTTGGTTTGGTTTTAGACGAAAAAGGCGAAAAGATGTCTAAATCAAAAGGCAATATTGTTGAGCCAATGAGCATTTTTCAAAAATATGGCGCTGATATTTTGCGCTGGTATTTTTACGCGCTTAATTCTCCTGATGAGAATAAAAAATTTACAGAGAAAGATTTAATTATTTATCAAAATCGAATTTTTAATACTTTCTTTAATATTTTAAATTTTTATTTAACTTATGCTGATTTAAATGAAGAAAGCGAAGAAATAAATTCTCAAGACCTTTCTCTTTTAGACAAATGGCTTTTATCTTATTTAAAAATGGCTGAGGAAAAAATCACTCTTTATCTTGATAATTTTAAAGTCAACGAAGCCAGCCGGTTAATTGATGATTTAATTGATAATCTTAGCCGCTGGTATATTAGGCGAAGCCGTCGGGTTTTCCAAAAGAAAGAAAATCTTCAACAATGGCAGGTCTCTTCCAAAGTTCTTTTGAAGGCAATCAAAGAAACAACGTTGATTTTAGCGCCTTTTTGCCCTTTTTCCAGCGAAATAATTTTCCAAAAAATCAGGTCTAAAAATGATCAAGTTAGCGTTCATTTAATGGATTGGCCTTCTTTTAGCAAAGAAGAAATTGATTTTCAGCTGATTGAAAAAATGGAGCAAGTGAAAAATTTGGCTAGTTTGGCTTTGGCTTCTCGTCAGGAAAAGCAGATAAAACTTCGCCAGCCATTAAAAACTTTAATTTTGAAAGATACTGCTTTATCTTCTGAGGAAGAATTGCTTTCAATTCTAAAAGATGAAGTGAATGTGAAAGAAATCAAGTTTGATAATAATTTAAACGAAGAATTAACTTTTGATTTTTCTCTTTCTGAGGATTTAATTGAAGAGGGGATTTTAAGAGAAGTGATAAGAAAAATTCAGGCCTTCCGGGGAGAAAATAATCTTTTGCCAGCTGATAAAATTGTTTTGGGAATTATAGCGGACAAAGATTTAGAGGAAATTTTAAAGAAAAATGAAGAAATAATTAAAAAAGAAGCCTTAATTCAGGAATTAATCTGGGGCGAAAAACTTTCTTCTTTGGTTAAGGAAATTAATTTAGAAAAAGGAAAAATTATTTTTAGTTTAAAAACCAATAATCAAATTGCCAATTAAAGAAACACCAGCCAGAATATTCAGAAAATGCGGGCTGGGTTTCATATTGGGAATAATTTTCAATTTTTTAATCGTTAATCACTGCTCTTTTATCTTTTTCCCGTTATTGATAGGGATTTTTTATTTTTTAATTATTGTTTTTGATTTTTTTAAAAGCGATTTTAAAATTTTAATTTTTCTCTGTTTCTTTTTTGGTTTAATAAGGAGTTTGCTTTTTCCGGAAATTTCTTTTCAATCATTAGTTCCTGCTTCTTTTAATCAGAATCTTCAGGAATTAAGATTATCTTTGAGCCGGCAATTTGAGAAAAATCTTTCTTCCGAAGAATCAGCTTTAGTGAATAGTTTGCTCTTTGGCGGTCAAGGTAATCTTTCTTTTGAAATGAAAGAAAAGTTTCGAAAAGTTGGCTTGTCTCACGTTGTAGCGGTTTCCGGTTATCATTTATCAGTGATTAATCAAGCCATTGGCTATTTTCAGCCAGTTTTAAATTTGCCTCGTTCTCTTTTCTTTTTAATTAATCTTGGTTTAGATGCCTTTTTTATTGGTTTGACTAATTTTACGCCTTCAGTTATTCGGTCAGGAATTATGGCTTTTTTAGTGTCTTTATCATTCTTAAACTTTCGTTTTTATTATCCTTTGAATGCCTTATTTTTTTCTTTTCTGCTAATGATTTTTCTGCAGCCTTCTCTGCTTTTTATTGATATAGGTTTTCAGCTTTCCTTTCTTTCCACTTTGGGAATTATTTATTATCTGCCTATTTTAAAACGAATAGTTTTTAAAAAATCAGAATCGTTTTATCCGGTTTCTTCTTTTTATTTAAAAATAAAAAATTTTTGTTTAGAACTTATTCTTTTGAATCTTTCTGTTTTAATTGTTGCTTGGCCTTGGCTTGTTTATCAATTTAATGAATTT
>JAKJEG010000040.1 GCA_022705545.1 Patescibacteria group bacterium
AGATAAAAGGGTAAAATGAAACATTATTTAAATCAACTTTTTTTTCTTTAAAGTTTCATAATAAGGACCAGCCAGTAAATCGTGAAGCTGGTCTATCAGATAAGGATTATTTGATTTTTCTGCCTGCTTAATGGCTGTTTTTAGTCCTTTTTCTAAAGCCAAATCAATTAATTCTTTTATTTCCCCAGTCTCAGCTAATTTTTCATCAATTAGCGGCGCTGTTGGTAGCGGTTCTTTTTTAGAATAACTGGGCTGCTCCGGTTTAATTGCCGGTGGTGTTTCCGGCTTTGTTTCTAAATAATTTTCGATTTTCTCTTTTAAAACCTCTTTGACAATTTCTTTTTCCTCTATTGGCTCCCCTTCTTGTTTTAAGACCTGTTCTTTAGCTTCGATTTCTTTAGCAAGATTTTTTATTTCTTGATCTTTTTCCATAAATAATAAGATTAAAGATTTATTTTATTATAGCAATTTTTATAAAGTTTGATAATAGATCTTCGGTAAATACCTCAAATCAAGGTATTCTATCCCCTTAAAAGAGCCGGAAAATTGTTTTTCTTTTAAGGATTTTAAAATGGTCATTACTTTTTCAAAATCTTCATTGAAATTTAAATAGATCTTCATCCCCTCTTCGGTCATTAAAGTAAACTCTGAAGATTTTTCATTTTCTATTGAAAGATATTTTATTTTAATAACATCGGGGTTATTTTGAAAAACTGTCTCTAACTCTTTGATTTTATTAAAAGGAAGAGAAAGGCAGGGATCTCCTAATTGAATTTCTATTTTTCGTTCTAAATAAATTTTTAGCAAATCAGAAGAATTTGCTTCCACTTGTTTAAAAGGAACACCATCTTTATCCAAAACAAAACACAAAGGATCATCGGGAAAACAAAGCAAAAATTCTTCTTCTTTTAAAGTATATTCAAGATTCAAAAGACTAGCGGTTAGGTTTAAATCAATTTTTAAAGAATCAATCACTGGATATTTCTTTTTTAAATATCGAGTTAATTCGTCCTGAGAAAGAAAAACAAAGCTTCGACTCTCCGGCAAGCGAGGTAAAAGATATTTATTGTTTTGTTCTTTTAACCATTGAACAATTTCCTCTTCGGTAATCAAATTCTCGCCATTAGGACTTAAAAAATTAATTTTCACTTCTTTTAAGACAAAAAAAGAAGAATAAAAAATTAACCAATAAATTAGTCCTATTAAAAACAAAATGCCAAGAATTATACCAATGGTTTTTAATCTCTGGAAAAATGTTTTTTTACTTCTTTTTTTCTTGTAAGAAGAAGCTTTTTCCATAAAGTCATTTTAAAAAATTGTTTTAACTTGGAAGATAAGGAGGAGGCTCACCTTTTTTGAAAAGGGCGCCAGAGGGTTGAATGAAAGATACTTTTAATTGGCCAGTTGGCAAGTGATAAATTGTTGCTAATTCTTCAGAATTTAAAATAAAACTAGTCAAAGCTTTTTCCCTCTTTAAAAGCTGCTGATAAAGGGATCTTTTCTTTAAAAAGCATCGCCGCTCGGCAAAAAGTCTGCCTGAATGTTCAGTGGTTACTAAATCATTAACTTTAAAGGAATTAAGGTTTTGAAAATCAAATTGATTGAAAAAAGCTAAGAAAGAAAGAGTGTTGATTTCATTAAAAATATCCTTGGGAGACAAATAAATAACCCTAATCCCTGTTTCAAATCCTTTTTTGGCAATCTTTTTCTCTATTAAGTGAGCTGTCTCTTGTTGAGAAAAAGATGGTGATGAAGGAGCAGCTGGTGCCTCGCTAACATCAGGCCAAACTGGTTCTCGAAATATTCCGGTCAATAAATTAATAAAAAAAGCCAGCCACCAGTCCTTAGTGCTAACTGGTTTTGGCTTCACTTTTTTTCCTAAAACAATATCTTCTTCTTCTTTTGACTCCTTAACCCATTTTTCTTGTTTTTCTTTATCTAACGGCTGAACAATTATCTGAATAAAGTAATGCTCTTTTTCCGATAAATTATTGATTAACTCAGCAAGATTATTTAAAGGGTCGCTAAACCCCTCTGATTTTTCTTCTTTAAAAAAGGGATAAGTTTTAATAGGATAAGCGCTGTTTTTCTCTAAAACAAATTCGGTACCCCATAAATCATAATTTTTGTTAGGAAGATTAGGCGGTAAAGAAGAAAGATAGTCTTCCTTTTCAATAATTTCAATCGTTGGATACTGACTAAAAAGCAAGGATTCAATTAATTTTTTATACTCAGCTGGACAATAAAGAAAAAATCTAATGGAATGTTTTAAGCCAACAATCTCTAAAGATAGATAGCCCTTTTTAACAAAAGATAAGCCATTAAAAAAATCTTCCATTGCCCGCGGGCTTTGTTCAATTGCTTTAGTTAGAATAATTTCTAGCAAACTCCATTCTTGAGGTTCTTTTTTCTTTTTTGCTTCTTTCTCTAAATAGGTCTTGCGATAATTAAAAAAAAGATGGGCTAAAAAAATTAAAATTAATAGCCAGTAAAATTCCCGCAGGAAAATAAGAATAAATTGGCCGATTGAGCTTAAAGCAAGTAAAAAATTTTGTCCAAATGGAGAGGAAATAGAATTCATTATTCCTCAAAATTATCCTTCTAAAATTTTCGGCTCTCGAGATGATTTTTTGGGTTGTTTCTTTTTGATTTTAGCCAAAGCTTCTTCAGTTAAAGTATAAGCGTTATCAGGCAGTTTTTTGAAACATTCCTTATCAGATAAACTTAAAAGAATGGTTTTTTCTTTAACAATTTTTCTTTTTTTAGTTTCATTCACTATGTCTTGAAAACTCAAAGGTTTTTGAGCATTAAATAAAATATCCTGAATGACGTCCTTAATGTTATTTTTTTCGTATCCCCATTCTTTTAAAGCGTAGGTTCCTCGGCCAACTAAAACAAAACGAGGGTCTTTGATTAATTCATTGTGAATAGTTTGAGCGCAAACCTTTTTTTGCCAAAAACGAGAAGTTAATTTAGGCAAGAAAGGATAAGCGCAATATTCTGCCAGTAAACTAGAAAGCTCAGTAAAATGAACTGGCCGATCAAGGTGTTTCAAAAGATAATAAGCTCGATCATTGGAGGCAACTGGATTAATTGAATGCCAGTTAATTAAACCAAATTCTCCAAAAGGGTTCATCGCTATTTTTTTGGAAATACCCATTATGTTGACTAATTCATCACGATTAATTTTAGGCGAGATTTCTTTTTTTGCCCATAAAATAATCTCATCAATTGTTAAAGGCTGTTTGCTTTGATCAAAAAACTTTTCGATTTTTTTAACTTTCTTTAAAATATCCTCCTTCTTTAAAGAAGAGAGGTGAAAAAAACTATAACATTCATCATTTTCTCTTTCGTAAGAAAATTCAGGATTTAAATTCAAAAGAAAAAATATTATATTAGGGGAAATATCCTCTAAGGATAATTCTTTTTGGACTTTTTTGATAAAACTTTCTGCTTCGGCTATGCCTTCTGTTTCTAAAAGCAGGTTTTTTACCTGTTGATAAAAATTATCTAATTTTTTAACGACTGGGGATTTTCTTAAATTGTTAAAAGAGGCATTAATTATTTGTCTTACTCTTTCTCGCGTAATTTTATATTCTTTACCAATTGCTTCCAAAGTTTTTGGAGAATTGTTCTTCAAGCCAAATCTTTTTTCAAGAATAATTTGGTTTCTTTTAGGTAATTCTTCAAGAAGTTCAAAAAGAAAGGTTAAAAATTGATTATTGTAATTTTTTTTCTGATTCATAAATATAATTCTTTGTTGTAATACTTTATATATAAATTATTATATTGAA
>JAKJEG010000041.1 GCA_022705545.1 Patescibacteria group bacterium
GGAGTCATCTTTAAAACTATCTTTTCAACCCCTTCATAATTGGTAAATAAATTTTGAATTTCGTTAACTGTTTTTCCTTTAATCATCTCCCTTATTTCAGTAGGAGAAAATTTTGAACAAACATACAGATTGCCTTCAATTTTAACTTTCATTGTTTTATTATTAAAATCTATGTCTTCAAGTTTATATTTCAAATTATACGGACTGCCTGTTTCCTTATTAGCGCAAATTTCCTGATTATCTGATAATTGGCTTTGATAAGTTTGATTTAAAAAATCTTTTACTTTATTTTCATCAAAAGCCGCTACAATTACTTGTCCTTCAGCAGCAACGTTAAAAGTTTCCCGGGTATCACCAGCTTTAGCATCAGCCGTAAGATTAGTTAGCTTAAAACCACTTCTTGCCCCTTCAATGACTATTAAATTTTTATCGATTTTATTTTTAACATCTTCATCTATCAGAGCGACTAATTTTTTTAAAATTGCATCTTCGGCTTGCTTCAAATCATCCTCTACTACCATCGGGATTGTTCCATATGTACCGCCGGTCATTTTCTCATAAGAATAAGCATAAAATTTATCATATTTATCCGTGCCTTGAAAACCAACTATTGAAAAATGACAATTATTTTTATCATTACAAGGATCAATATTATAATCTGGTCCAGGTTGATCAGCTGTTACCTCAACTTCAATAGAACCGGGGACAAGATTGCCATTTTCTTTTGTTGCTCCGGGAATTACCACTCGAGAATTGATTCTAAAGATTTTACCATCAGGCGTTGATAACCTAGTATTCGCTACCAATGCTTGAGGATAAACAGAATAATTATTAAAAATTGTCACTTTCCCAGTTGCTTTTTTCTCGTCTTTGCCAAAACCGCTGCTTTTAAAGGTCTCTTCGGTTTTTTCTCGAAAAACATAAAAATTAACAGGCAAAACCTTTTTCTCCACATTAATATTATTACTGGCGTTATCAAAAAGAACTTGTTCAGCTACTGGCAATTCCAATCTTTTTCTTTCAATGTTGATTTCTGCTCGGGCAAAAGAAGTAATAGATAAAAAATAAAATACCACTCCAGCGCCTATTAAAGAAGAAGCAATTAGTATTTTCTTGCGATTAGAAGGTGGTTTTTGAAATTCTTCTTTTTTCGGCTTTAAATCAATCGGAAAATCCTTTTCTAATTTTTGTTTAAATTCTTTTTCCCAATTAATAATCGTTTCTTCAAATTTATCTTTTTGTGGCAGATCTTTCTTAAAAACCCCTTCAGCAACAAAAATATTTTTTTTATCTTCCTGCTCTTTCGGCTCTTCTATTTCTTGAAACAATTCTTCTTTCTCTATTTCTTCACTTTTTTGTTCAATTTCTTCTAATTCTCTTTCTTTCAGCAACTCTTCCTTTTGAATTTCCTCATGATTTATTTCTTTTCGATAAATATCAGTAATTTTTCTTTTTTTAGCAATCATAATTATATAAATTTTTAATTATTCTTTTAAAATTATTAATAAAGCAATTCGAACCCTTTTTGTGATATCGCTAGAAGCTATTAAAAATTAATTCTGCTCATTAACGATGACAATAAGGGAAAGTGATTCTTTTTTTCTTTTTTAATTATATCATAACAAATAAAGAATAACAACAAGAAATTTTCAATTTTCAATCAATTTAATGATTAATTATCTTCAATTACTGCTTTAATTCTTTTTACTCCGCTAGAAACAGATTCTTGTTTTAAAATTTTAAATTTCCCTATTTCCCGAGTGTTCTTAACGTGAGGACCAGCACAAATTTCCTGAGAAAAAATTTCACCCTCTTTATCTTTAATCACATAAACTTTTACTTTTTCTGGATACCGTTCTTTAAAAACTCCTTCCGCTCCCCTCTTGATAGCGTCTTCATAACTTGTTTCATAATAATTAACTTCTAAACCCTCCTGAATTTTTTGATTAATTAACTTTTCTATTTCTTTAATCTCTTTATCGGTTAACTTTCTATCCAAAGAAAAATCAAATCTTAATCTTTCAGAGTTAATATCAGAACCTTTTTGTTGAATATCGGGATCAACAATCTTTTTTAAAGCCGCTAAAAGCAAATGAGCGCTAGTATGAAGTTTAACCATTTTTTCTTGTTCTGGCGTCGTTATCAGCCCTTTTAAACCATGACCGCCGAATTTTTTTTCTTTCCCAGCCCGAGATATTTCTTGATGATGAGTAATCTCTTTTTGAAAATCTTCTTCATTCACTGAAAAAGATTTTTCTTGCGCCATTTCCTTAATTAGCTCCAAAGGAAAACCATAACTTTGATATAAATTAAAAGCCTCTAAACCAGTAATAATTTTTTGATTTTCTTTTTCTTTTGTTTCAATCAACTCTTCAAAAATTTTCAATCCCCTAGCTAAAGTTTTTTCAAATTTTAATAATTCATCAAGCAAAACTTTTTTTATTTCTTCTTTTTTATCAATTTCCGGATACTCTAAAGAATACATTGCAACCACTAAATCAACTAAATTAAAAATCATTTCTTTTGCTAATTGATATTTTTCTAAAAATCTGGCAATTCTTCTAATCAACCTCCTAACAACATATCCCCTGTCAGTGTTAGAAGGCAAAATCCCTTCTGATAGAAGAAAAACTATTGATTTAATATGATCAGCAAAGATTCTGGCTGTTTTTAATCCTTCTTGATCTTGGGGCAAAAATTGAAAAAGATAATCCATTAAAGGAGCAAAAAGATCGGTATCAAAAATTGTTTTTGTTTCATCTTGTGGAAATTGCGTTATTAAAGTCAATCGTTCTAAACCCATGCCAGTGTCTACTCCTTTTTGTTTCAACGGTTGATATTCTTTTTTTTCATTAAAATAGTATTCATTAAAAACTAAATTCCACAACTCTATTCCATCAACATAAACTTCCACTGTTGGACCGCACGGACCAATCATACCAGTTGGTCCCCAAAAATTATCTTCTTTCCCTTGTTTTATTTTTTCTTCTGGAATAGAAAGTGATTTTAAAATTTGATATGATTCTTCATCAGAAGGAATATTATTATTACCGGAAAAAAAAGTGAATGAGGCCCGTTGTTCGTCTATTTCTAGTTCTTTAAAAAGAAAGTCAAACATCAATTGAATTGCTTCTTTTTTGAAATAACCACCAAAAGAAAAATTACCAAGCATTTCAAAAAAAGTTAAATGAGACCGATCTCCAACTTCATTAATATCAGTTGTCCGAAAACATTTTTGGCAGGTAATAATATTTCTACTTTTCAAAGGTTCACCTAAAGAAAGATGATTATCTTTAAAAGGATCTTTTAAAGATAAATAATAAGGTTTAAATTGTTGCATCCCCGCCGTGGTAAAAAGAACTGAAGGGTCGTTTTCTGGAATTAAAGAGGAGGAAGGTATTAAACGATGACCGTTCTTTTTAAAGTAAGTGATAAATAATTGTCTTAATTCCTGAGAAGTCATTTTATTCTAATTTTATTGAATTTAATAATTCCTGAACTACTTCTCGGTCATCAAAGGGAATTTTTTCTTTATTATAAAGCAGCCATTTTTCATTACCTCTTCCCAAAATAGCAACAAAATCACCAGGCCTTGATCTTTTAAGGGCTTCCTCAATAGCGTTTCTCCTGTCTAAAATAGCCAAGTATTTTTTCTGATCAATTTGATTTTTTTGAGCATAATCTATGAAGTCATTAATGCCCTTATCTCGGGGCTCATCTAAAGGATCGTCTTCAGTAATAATTGTTAAATCAAAAAAATTTAGGGCTAATCTAGCCAATTT
>JAKJEG010000042.1 GCA_022705545.1 Patescibacteria group bacterium
GGCTTTGAATAATAAAAATCGATACTTTTATATTGAAGCTCCAAGAGGGATTATTTACGATCGAAATAAAAATCCTTTGGTAGTAAATTCTCCTTCTTATTCTTTAATGATGATTCCTATGGATTTACCAACTGACTCTGAAGAGTTAAAAAACATAGTAGAAATAATATCTCAAATTTTTGGGATTAAAACTGAAGAAATGCAGAAATTGTTAGATTATGTTCAAAAATATAATTTGATTTATTCTTTTGAACCAATTTTGGTAAAAACTGATGTGAAAATTGACCAAATTAGATCTTTTGAATCAAAAATTGGAGACGAAAAGGGATTTGTGATTTTACCGGCTTACGAAAGAGAATACCCTTATGGAGAAGTTTTTTCTCATGTTTTAGGATATGTGGGCAAAATTTCTTCTGATGAGTTAGAAAAATATAAGGATTATCCTCTTTCTTCTGTTGTTGGAAAAACAGGGTTAGAAAGTTTTTATGAAGAAACATTAAAAGGAATTCCGGGAAGAAAAAATATTGAGATAGACGCTACTTTAAATGTTAAAAAATCACTAGATGAAATTGCCCCTCAGGCTGGAAGCAATATTATTACGACTCTAGATAAAGATTTACAAGAATTTTTTTACAAGACGTTGAAAAAAAGCATTGAAGATTATTCGGCAAAAGGAGCAGCAGGAATTATTTTAAATCCTAAAAATGGTGAAATATTATCATTGGTAAGTTTAGATAGTTTTGATCCGAATGTTATGGTTAAAGGGAAAGATACTGATTTAATTAATGAATATTTATTTAGTAAGCGTTATGTGTTGTTTAATCGGGTGGTTTCTGGGATTTATCAACCGGGTTCTTTAATTAAACCCTTAATGGCGCTGGCAGCATTGGAGGAAAAGATTATTGATCCTGATAAAAAAATTTATGACGAAGGTCAAATTGTTATTACCAGTCCTTATAATCCTGAGGAAAAATATATTTATCGGGATTGGGAACAGCATGGCTGGGTTGATATGAAAAAAGCTATTAGTCGGTCTTGCAATGTTTATTTTTGGACAATTGGCGGCGGCTATCAAGATATTAATGGTTTGGGGTGGGAAAAAATTAAAAAATACTGGTTAAAATTCGGTTTTGGTGAAAAAACTGGTTTAGATTTAGAAGGAGAAGCCCAAGACATTTTGCCTGATCCTGAATATTTAAAGCAAGTAAGACCCAATGATCCAACTTGGCGGTTAGGGGATACGTATAATATTTCTATTGGGGAAGGTGGCTTAAGCTTAACTCCTTTAAAAATGAGCACTTATATTTCCCTGATTGCTAACAATGGAATTTTATTTCAGCCTCATTTAGTAAAAGCTGTTGAGACTCAAGATAATTTTCAAGAGATTCAGCCGGTTATTAGCCGAAAATTAGACGTTTCTCAAGAAAATTTAAAAATAGTTCAAGAAGGAATGAGAGAAGTAGTTTTAAGCGGGACTGCTACCTCTTTACGGTCTGCCTTATTAGAAATAGCCGGAAAAAGCGGTTCTCCGAAATATGGTTCAGGGTCTGAAGAAAGATATAATGCTATTTTTGGAGCTTATGCTCCTTACGAAGATCCAGAAATAGTTATTTTGATTGTTGTAGAAAATCCAACTTCTAATACCGGTTCCACTTTACCTGTGATTAAAGACGTGATAAACTGGTATGCTACCAACAGATATCAACAAGAAAAAGAAGGTCTTAATGTTGATGAATAATATTAATTGTAAGATGATTGTCTTAATTAATAAATAATAGTAAAAATTAAAAGAATTAATAAAGATTATGACTACTAATTACCTTACGGCTGAAGCCTATAAAAAACTTAAAGAAGAGTTAGAATATTTAAGAAAAGTCAAAAGAAAAGAAATTGCTCAAAGGGTGCAAGAAGCCAAAGAATTGGGAGATTTATCAGAAAATGCTGATTATCAAAAGGCTAAAGAAGATCAAGCGGCTCTTGAGAGTCGAATTATTGAATTAGAGGAATTTTTAAAAAGAGCGGTAATCATTCAACCCAAAAAGACCGATCGCGTAGAAATTGGTTCTATTATTGAAGTAGAAAATTTATCTCAATCAACCTCTAAAAAACAAGTTTTTACTATTGTTGGTTCACACGAAGCTCAACCTTTAGAGGGAAAAATTTCTAATGAATCTCCTTTGGGCAAGGCTTTTTTGGGTAAAAAAGTAGGAGAGATTGCTGACGTAGAAACACCAAAAGGCAAGGTTCAATATAAAATTTTGAAAATAAAATAATTTTAATAAATAGGGTTAGGGGCTTAAAAAAAGCAAGAGAAAATGATATAATAAATATATAAATAATGTTTGGACATCGCCAGTCGTTACTTAATAACGACTTGCGATGTCGTTAATTAACATGTTAGAAGATATTATTCAAACAAGAATTCAAAAAATTCAAGAATTAAAAAAGCAAGGAATTGATCCTTTTCCAGAAAAAGTTAAAAGGAGTTTTGAAATTTCTAAAGCTTTAAAAGATTTTAGTATTTTAAGTAAAAAGAAAAAGAAAATTGATTTAGCCGGTAGAATTGTTGCTATTCGGTTTCATAAAAATATTATTTTTGTTGATTTAAAAGATTCAACAGCTAAAATTCAATTAATTTTCAAAGAAGATATTTTATCTTCTCAGAAGCTGGAATTTTTTAATAAATATTTTGATTTAGGCGATTTTCTTGGAGTAAAAGGAGTTTTAATTAAAAGCCAAACCGGCGAGAAAAGTCTTTTAGTTTATGATTATCAGATGTTAGCTAAAAGTTTAAGGCCGATTCCTAAAGAATGGTATGGGCTAGAAGATGCTGAAGAAAGATTTAGAAAAAGATATTTGGATTTATTAGTTAATGATGAAGTTAAACAAAGATTTTATCTTCGGTCAAAAATTATTTCTTTAATTAGAGAATATTTTAATAGTTTGGGTTATTTAGAAGTAGAAACACCTATTTTACAGGCAGTTTACGGCGGAGCCAACGCCAAACCATTTAGATCTTATTTAGATTATCTTTCTTTGCCGGTTTATTTAAGGATTGCTCCGGAGCTTTATCTTAAAAGATTATTAATTGGCGGGATGGATAAAATTTATGAAATTGGGAAATGTTTTCGTAATGAAGGAATAGATCGAGAGCATAATCCAGAATTTACTATGTTAGAACTTTATAGCGCTTATGAAAATCGAGAATATTTAATGAAATTATTGAAAGGTCTTTTTAAATTTTTGGAAAAAAATTTAAAAAAAGAAGCTCCTGTTTTGAGTAAATTAGTAAAGGAAGAATGGAAAATTATTTCTTTGGAAACATTTTTAAAGTCAAAAACAGGGTTGACTTTAAAGGATTCAGAAGAAGATTGGCGGCAAAAAGCGCAAGAATTAAAAATTGAAATTCAAGGTGAAGAATCAAAAGAAAAAATAATGGATTTAGTTTTTAAAAACTTTCGAGGGGAAATCAAAAAACCAACGTTTATTATTGACCAGCCAGTAATTCTTTCGCCGCTGGCTAAGAAAAAAAGCGATAATCCTGATTTAACTAGTCGATTTCAGCTGATTATTAATGGCTGGGAATTAGTTAATGGTTTTTCCGAATTAAATGATCCTTTAGATCAGAGAGAGAGATTTGATCGACAAGAACAAAATAGAAAAAAGGGAGATTTAGAGGCTCATCCTCGAGATACTGATTTTCTTTTGGCTTTAGAGTACGGAATGCCACCAGCCGC
>JAKJEG010000043.1 GCA_022705545.1 Patescibacteria group bacterium
AAAACTTGGGTTGGATTTCTTTTAATTGTCAAACTGGCGGCTATACTGGAGAAAATATTTGTTCCCAATCAAATTATAAAGTTTACTTGAAGTAAATTTTCAATTTTCACTAATCAATAATCACTAATCAATGATTAATAATTAATGATTAATAATCAATGATAAGATTTAAGATTTAAGATGTATTTTGAGATTTTATTTTTGAGATTTGAGATTGTTATGAGATCCTTCGTCATTTCACTCCTCAGGATGACAAAAAAAGAGTGTCATTGCGAGCGAAGCGAAGCAATCTCTACCGAAGGTAGGTATCAATAATTAATGATTAATAATCAATGATAAGATTTGAGATTTAAGATGTAGATTTGAGATTTTATTTTTGAGATTTGAGATATTTATGAGGTCCTTCGTCGTTTCATTCGCTCGCAATTCAATTTTCAATGATTATTCATCGATAAAATCAAATAATTAACGAAACAGAATGATTTTTAAAAAAAACACTGCTGGTCAATCATTATTAGAAATCCTCGTTGCTTTAAGTTTAGGAGTTCTTTTTATTGGAAGCGCTTTAGCTCTTTTTGGGGTTTCTTTTCGGACTCAAACTAATCTTGATTTTAATTTTAATAGTCACACTTTGCTTAAAGAATATGCCGAAATGATTTCTTATTCCTCGAAAAACCAATGGAACTCTTTATTTAATTTAACTAGAGATACCCCTTATCGAATAGATTTCTCCGGTAATGTTTGGTCTTTTAATCAGGGATTTGAAGAAGGAAGTTTCAAAGGCGTTAATTATCGCCGATCTTTTAAAATTTTTGATGTTTATCGCGACACTAGTGGCAATATTTCTTTATCTGGTAATTTAGACCCTTCAACCTTAAAAGCAGTGATTTATTTTGATTCTGGTCCAAACTATGAAAAAACTTTAAATTTAACCATTTTTCTTACTCGTTCTTATCTGCCGGCAACTTTTACTCAAACTGATTGGTCGGGTGGCAGTGGTGTTTCTGGTCCGGTTTCTGATCCGGGAAATACCTATGATGGAGGAAATAATATTTTAGCAACTGGAGGATATTTAACTTTAGCTACTACTACTTCTTCTGGATTTTTAACTTCTTCAATTTTAGACACTGGTGTTTCTGATGGCAGTAATTTCCATACTTTGATTTGGCAGGGAGAATTGTGTAATAATTGTCAAGTGAGAATTCAATTGGCTTCTTCTAATTCTCCTTCTGGCCCTTGGCTGTATTATGGTCCAACTTCAACTGATGATTATTACCAACCTTTTGCGAATTCTTTAACCATTTTGCCTTATACCGGTGCTAGTAGTCATCAAAACAAACGATATATTCGTTATAAGATTGAATTAGTGCCTTATGAAGACC
The DNA here is from genome assembly GCA_022705545.1 of Patescibacteria group bacterium. GTDB lineage: Bacteria > Patescibacteriota > Minisyncoccia > UBA6257 > UBA6257 > JAKJEG01. The sequence goes on from JAKJEG010000043.1 coordinate 1,383, forward strand.
AATCACCAAGAGTAGATAGTATTTCGATTAATTATACAAAATAATCCAATATCTCACATCTCAAAAATAAAATCTCAAATCTACATCTTAAATCTTAAATCTTTTATGAACAACAATGATTACAAAAAAGAATTTTATGAGAGACTTTATCGATATGCCTTAAAAGTTATAAAATTTGTTGAGAATTTACCAAAAGATTCAGCCTCAAAGATAATAGGTAATCAGCTTATAAGGAGTGGAACATCAATTGCTAGCAATACGATTGAAGCTAAATCAGCCAGTTCTAAAAAGGATTATATTAATTACTATCGAACAGCCTTAAAATCTGCTAATGAGTCAAAATTATGGATTTGTCTTTTGAGAGATATAGGAAAATCAGACAAAAAAGAATCAGATAATTTATTGAAAGAAACAGTTGAAATTGCTAATATTCTTGCTTCAAGTATTTTAACTATGAAAGGCAAAAAATAAGAAGATTTTAATTTTAAGATGTAATTTTGAGATTTGAGATTTTATTTTTAAGATAATAATATAATATAATTCTTCCATGAAAATATTTATCGCTAATAATAAAAAAAGGATTAATGGTTTTACTCTTATTGAAACCTTAATTTATCTTGGTCTTTTAGTTTTTGCCGCCGGAGTGATTACTAATTTTGTTTATGTATCTTTAAAATCTAATCAAAAAATACAAGTAGAAAACGAATTAAATAATCAATCAGTGCGTTTAGAAGAAATCTTTCGTCAAAAAATTAGTCAAGCTCAAGGAATTAATTCTCTTAGTGCTAATGAATTAAATTTAAAAGCGGCTGATCCTTCTTTGGATCCGACAGTTTTTTCTTGGGTTGATGACGCTCTTTATCTAACAGAAGGCGGAAGCAGTATAATTTTAAATGATAAAAATAAAATTAAGGTGACTAATTTTAGTGCTCAAAATGTTGCTCCTATTGGAGAAGCCGGCGGGATAAGCGGGAATTATCACTATGCTTTTAATGACCAAGTTGGTTGGTTAGATTTTGCTTACTCCGGCGGCAATATTTTTGTTCCAATTAATGATGGAGAATTAAGTGGCGCGGTAAAGATTTTATCTGACGACAGCTGGCTTTATTTAAATTGTTTAAATTTAGATGTTTGTTCCACTTCTAATTTTAAAGTTCAAAAAGATATTAATGGTGATTTATCTGGTTTTGCCTGGTCAGAAAATTATGGCTGGATTTCTTTTAATTGTTTGACTGACGGCAGTTGCGGTAGTTCTCAATATAAAGTTTACGTTGATAGTGAAGGAATTTTTCACGGTTTTGCTTGGTCAGAAAATCTTGGCTGGATTTCTTTTAACTGTGAAAACGGAGGAGCAAATGGAGAAAATATTTGTTCAACTTCTGATTATAAAGTTCAATTAATTCTTCCTACATCGCCTATTTTGAGAATTTCTTTTACCTTGCAATATAATTCTTCTAAACCAGAATTAGCAGTTGAGAAAACTAAAACTTTTATAGTCCAAATATTAAAATCAGAAGAATAACATTAAGTAAATTTTTTACTAATCACTGATCACTGATCATTAATCAATAATCAATACTCATTAATCATTAATCCATAATCATTAATCACTATGTCTCGCCAAACTTTTAAAAATCAAAAAGGTGTTGCCTCTTTAATTGTTATTATTTCCTTATCAACCATAGTTTTTATGGTTAGTTTTTCAATGACTATTATTTCTTTTTGGCAATTAATGAAAGCCAAGGATAATTTTGATTCTTTATCAGCTTATTATTCGGCTTATTCTGGTATTGAAGACGCGCTTTTGAAATTAGAGCGAAACATTAATTTAAATGGTTCCTATAATTTATCAGTTATTAACCCCAATGATGTCACAGTTAATGTTTTAAATACTGGTTCTTCTGCCCAAATTAGTTCCATTTCTTCTTACAATGAAAATTATCGTAAATTTAAAGCTGAAGCTTCTATTGATTCCGAAACCGGCTTGGTAACTGTTATTTCAATCGTAGAAGAAGTCTATTAATCACTAATCACTAATCACTAATCACTAATCATTAATCCATAATCAATAATCAATAATTATGTCCAGCGATTCTTTTAAAGAAAATTTGGCCAAAATAGAGCAGGAAATTTTAACTGATCAAAAACCTTTTCGCCATCTTCAGTTAGAAGAATTAAACATCTATAAATTGGCTGATGAAATTTCTGATGATATCTGGCGTGTTGTTTCTCAATGGGATTCTTTTTCTAAAAATACTTTAGGAGAACAAATTGTAAGATCA